>JBDHTS010000001.1:0-49993 GCA_039808845.1 Alphaproteobacteria bacterium
TCCAGATAGCCTTTTCCGGCCATTTCCTTTTCCAGGATGTCAAGCTGGCGGTTATCGAGGAACAGCCGGAGATCGCCCACTTCGGTGAAGTCGATCAGCGTCGTCAGGAAAGTGGCTGACGCGATTTCGCCGGAACGTCCGTGCTCGGCCAGCCAGGCGAGGGCGATGGAGAGCAGGGTGCCGCCGATGCAGTATCCCGCCACGTTGCAGGCGCGCTGGCCCGTGCCTTCGCGGATTTTCTCCAGCGCTTCGAGCAAGCCTTCCTTCAGGTAATCCTCGAACTGCACGTCCGCAAGATCGCGTCCCGGATTCACCCATGAAATCATGAAAACCGTATGGCCCTGGCCGACAAGCCATTTGACGAGCGAGTTTTCGGGGCGTAAGTCGAGGATATAATATTTGTTGATCCATGGCGGCACGATCAACAGCGGCGTCTCGAAAACTTTTTCGGTCGTAGGTTCGTATTGAATCAGCTGCATCAGCCGGTTCTGCCATATGACCTTGCCCGGCGTGACGGCGAGGTTGCGCCCGACCTCGAACGCGCTGTAATCCGTCGTGCTGATTTTCAGCATACCCCGGCCGCGTTCCATGTCCTCGATCAGATGCTCCAGGCCGCGGATCAGGTTTTCGCCCTTGCTTTCGATGGTTTCCTTCAGGACTTCCGGATTGGTCAGCAGGAAGTTGCTGGGCGAGATCGCGTCGATGAATTGCCGCGTATAGAAATCGATCTTCCGCCGCGTCTCCGCGTCCATCCCCGGGGCTGCATCGACCAGTTTCCCGATCCATTGGCCGGTCATCAGATAAGACTGTTTCACGAAATCGAAAAACGCGCTTTCCTGCCAGGCCGGGGATTTGAAGCGGCGGTCGGCGGGATCCGGCTGGTAAAGGGTTTTTCCCGGTTCCCCCAGGAACTTCATTGCGCTTTCCCGGCACAGGGTCAGCCAGTCGGACCACAGCTGAGTCTGCAGATCGGCGTATTTCTGCGGGTCCGACCACAGGCCGTTGATAAACCGGATATAGGCCGGGCTGATGTTCAGCGGATCGAGCGGGTGGTCGCGCGCTTCAGCTTCCTGCCGTTGCAGGAAGGCGCTGATGGCCGGCTGGGCACGCTGCATGACATCCATCATGATGCGCCCGAACACGATGGGATCGGTGAAGGGATTTTCGCTATCCGGCTGTTTCATGGTGCTGTTCACGGATATCCCGCGAGAAGGAAGGCTTCGGACAGAATACGGAACCCGCCCCGGAAACGCAAGGTTTTGAACAGGCTTGAAACTTCCGGATATTTAGGCCACCATGGCCGCAGTTATGATTAATGCCTGCCCCGGAGGCTGTGCTTGACCCTTCTTTCCCGTCTCTCCCGTCTGATGCTGATAGCGGTTTTGCTCACGGTTCTCGGCGGTTGTGAGTATCTGGGGCTTGACGAACGTGAGTCGCCGCAGGTGGAGCAAGTCCCGGTTTCCGTCGAACCCTTGCCGTCAACCAGCAGCCTGGTTGCTGCCGATTCCATGGCGGCAACGGTACCTGTGCCCGCGCAGGATTATGCGACCCTGACCCGGCAGCAGACCGATGGCAGCGTACAATTGTTCAGCCTTGAGGATGAAGCTGCGCCGGCGTCTTCGGGTTATGCCCTTGGCGCTGTCGAGTCGTCTTCGGCCTACGCGTCTACAGCACAGCCCCAGGGCGTTCCGTTCAGGGGCGACCCCAACGTGACGGTGTTCCCGATGGGATCCGAAGGCAGCGTGCCGGGTGTCGCGCCTGCGCCATCCGATTCTATCGTGGCGATGGGCGGCGGCAGTTTCCCCATGCTGACTTCCGCGCCGGAAGGCCCCAGCGCCGGGCGGATTTATTTTCGCCATGGTTCCTCCAGGCTAGGCGACCTTGATCGCGCGTTTCTGGCGAAAGTGGCGGATTCGGCAGGAAACAGCCGCCTCGTCATTCTTGAGGGCCATGCCAGCCCCCGGACAGGCATTGATGATGTCAAGGAAAGCCATATCGCCAACCTGAAAATGTCCATGAAGCGCGTGCTGGCCATCGCCCAGGAACTGATCCGGCGCGGCGTCCCGGCGGAGAATATCCGTACCAGCGCGATGGGCGACATCAAGCCGGCCGCACAGGTTGATCCCTCGAAGGATAACGAATCCCAGCAACGCCGCGTGGAAATCTATACCCAGTGAGCACCGCGCCTCTCCGCATCGGGATCGTCGGGCTTGGCACCGTGGGAACGGGGGTCGTCAAGATCCTTGAAAACCATGGCGGCCTGATCGCGGCCCGCACGGGGCGGAGGATCGAGATCGGCGCCGTCTCCGCGCGCGATAAAACCAAGGCGCGCGGCGTGGATCTGACCCGTTACCGCTGGGCCGATGACCCGCTTTCGCTGGTTCAGGACCAGAAAATCGACGCCGTCGTCGAACTGGCGGGCGGCGCGGACGGTATCGCCGGGCAACTGGTCCGCGCCTGCCTGAAAGCGGGCAAGCCGGTTGTGACCGCCAATAAGGCCTTGCTGGCCCGCCACGGTTTTGAACTGGCGCAACTGGCGGAAACGCAGAAGGCGCCGCTGTTATACGAGGCGGCGGTCGCGGGCGGCATCCCGATCATCAAGGCGCTGCGCGAGGGGCTGGCGGCGAACGACATAAGGGCGCTTTACGGCATCCTGAACGGCACCTGCAATTATATCCTGACCGAGATGCGCGAGACGGGGAAGGATTTCGGCGTTGTGCTGAAGGCGGCGCAGACGCTGGGCTATGCAGAGGCGGACCCGTCCTTCGACATCGACGGCATCGACGCCGCGCACAAGCTGTGCCTGCTCAGCGCGCTGGCCTTCGGGCATCGTCCCGATTTCGAGCATCTGCCGGTTACCGGCATTCGGCACGTTTCGGCGAAGGACATCGCCTTCGCGGGCGAACTGGGATACCGGATCAAGCTGCTGGGCATCGCGCGGCGCGTCGATGGGCGCATCATGCAGCGTGTGGAACCGTGCCTGGTGCCCGCCGACAAGGAAATCGCGGGCGTCGAGGGCGTGTTCAACGCCGTGTTCGCGGAAACCGATTTCGCGGATGACAGCCTGTTCATCGGGCGCGGCGCGGGCGAGGGGCCGGCGGCCTCCGCCGTCGTGTCCGACCTCGTCGATCTGGCGCGGGGCCATAACCTGCCCGTGTTCGGCCTTCCGGCGGCGCAGCTGGCCGTGCCGGAATGGATCGACGACGGCGCGGTGGTCAGCGAGTATTACGCGCGCATGGTGGTGCTGGACAAGCCGGGCGTGCTGGCCGACATATCCGCCATCCTGCGCGATCATTCGATTTCAGTGGAATCCCTGCTGCAGCGCGGGCGCGATCCCGGCAAACCGGTCTCTATCGTGATGACGACCCATCCGGCACGCCACGCGGACATGATGGGCGCGGCGCAGGCGCTGGCCTCCCTCAAATCCCTGTCGCAGAAGCCCTGCGTCCTGCGCATCGAGACGTTTTAATCCCTGTCGTCAGAACGGCGGGAATCATCTATAATTCCCTATCATGAGTCTTTCTGCCAATACTTCTTCATCCTCCGGGATTCAGGTCGACCGTTCGTTTCTCGATGCGCGCTGGGTGTTCGCCAGGGCGGAGATGGACCGGGTCGAGCCTCTTATGCGGCGGCACGGTCTGCCGGAAATCGTGGCGCGGCTGCTCTGTGCGCGCAATGTGCCGGACGAGGCGATCGAAAGCTTTATCGACCCGAAGCTATCGCGGGACTTTCCCGATCCGCTGACCCTTGCCGGAATGAAGGAGGCAGCGGAATATCTTGCTTCCGCTATCCGGAACAAGCGCACCATCGCTGTATTCGGGGATTTCGACGTGGACGGCGCGACGGCGACGGCGGTGCTCGTCCGCTTCCTGCGCCATTGCGGGATCGACGCGCCGTTTTATATCCCCGACCGCATGGCGGAGGGCTATGGCCCCAATGTGAACGCCCTGCGGACGTTGAAAGAGCGCGGCGCGGAAATCGTCATCATGGCCGATTGCGGGATTACCGCCTTCGACGTGATAGCGCAAGGCCGGGTGCTGGGGCTCGACATCGTCGTTCTGGACCATCACGAGGCGGAGGAAACGCTGCCACCCGCCAACCATATCATCAACCCGAAGCGGAAGGACGACGCCTCCGGCCTGACCATGCTGGCCGCCTGCGGCGTCGCCTTCATGATGTGTGTGGCCGTCAATACCTGCCTGAAACGCGACGGGTTTTTCGCGGAACGTCCGCCCGCGCCGCTGAAGGACTGGCTGGACATCATCGCGCTGGGCACGGTGTGCGACATGGTGCCGCTGACAAACGTCAACCGCCTGTTCGTCCGCACCGGCTTCGCCCTGATGGCGCGAAAGAACAATCCGGGCCTCCGGTCGCTGTGCGAGGTGGCGCGGGTCACGGGCGACCCGAATGCGTATCATGCCGGGTTCGTTATCGGACCGCGCATCAACGCGGGCAGCCGGGTTCATCAGGCGGATCTCGGCGCGCGGCTTCTCTGCACGGACGACGCGGAGGAGGCGCGGAACATCGCTTTCACGCTGGAGGACTGCAACGCCCACCGCCGGGAATTGCAGCAGGAGATGATGGCCCAAGCGGTTGCGCTGGTGGAGGCGCAGGGCCTGCATGAACAGCCGGTCATAGTCATTGGTGACGAGCGCTGGCATCCCGGTCTTTCCGGCCTGGTGGCCGGGCGGCTCAAGGAAAAATACAACAAGCCCGCCATCGTGATCGCCTATACGCCGGGGCCGAACGGCCTGCTGGAAGGGCGCGGGTCGGGGCGCTCCGTTCCCGGCGTCAATCTCGGCGCGATCTTCATCGAGGCGCGGAATGGCGGCCTGCTGCTGAAAGGCGGCGGGCACGCTATGGCGGCGGGGTTCACGCTGGACCCTGCGCAATTGTCCGCCTTCGCCCTGTTCGTGCGCGAACAGGCGGCGCGGCAGATGGACGGCATGGCCGCCGCGACCGAAACCGGCATCGACGGCCTGCTGACCGTGCGCGGCGCGGGGGTGGCGCTCGCCAAAATCCTGCACGGCCAGATCGGGCCGTTCGGGGCGGGGCATCCGGAGCCGGTTTTCGCCTTCATCCATGTGCGCGTGGCAGAGGCGCGGGTGGTGGGCAGCCACCATGTCAGCTGTATGCTCAGCGACTGGGAAGGTGGCGGGCGGCTGAAAGCCGTGGCTTTCCACGCCGCCGAAACGCCGCTGGGCCGCGCCCTTTTAAAACAAGGCCATACCGCCCCCCTGCACGTGGCGGGCAGCCTGAAACTCGATACCTGGAACGGCCAGGAACGGGTGGAACTGCACATCGCGGACGCCGCCCCGGCCCTGGCGGCCATGGAGGGCGTTATGGGCCTGGTGTGCTGAGGAAAAATCAAGCTTGCAATCCCGCCCCCAAACCCATTATATATCACCGTCTTGAAGCAAAGGTCCCCTTCGTCTAGAGGCCTAGGACACCTCCCTTTCACGGAGGCGACACGGGTTCGAATCCCGTAGGGGACGCCAATTTGTAATGTTTTTTTAAGCTAAGTATTCATAAGCTTTAAAGTTTTACAATTTGATCTGATATTTCATTTATATCGTCTGCGCCGTTTGGAAAATGCAGCGCCAGAAGATCGCCGCAGGCTTTCGCAGATTCGACCAATGCATCCCCTGCGGGGCGGGTACGGAGATCATCGCTTAAACGAGCCGCAAGATCGGTCCATGTCTGATCCGGCACTTTTTCATCGATGCCCCGGTCGACGACGATCTCGATGCGTTGCTCGCGGAAAGATACGGCAATCATGATGCCGTTGCGCTCTTTCGTGCGATCAAGACCGTTGGCGCAGAAGTGCCGGATCGCTAGCGCGCGCAGGGCTTTTTGCCGCCAGATGTCCGGAACGAACCAAAGAATCAGGCCAGTCGTTTCCAGCAGAATGAGAACGGAAAGAAACGTGGCGACGACCAGGGTCGCCGTTACGCCCGGACCGTGCCATGGAAAAAGCAGAGGGAATAAAGACAGGGAAGCGAGGGCCGCGGTCCCGGCTGCGATCAAGGCAGCGATAGTGTAAGGGCTTGCCTGCCGCGCCACGGCGACGATGATCTCACCGGACGTGCGCCGTTCCGCCGCGCGTATGGCTTCGGTTATCCGGTTCTGTTCGTCCTGTGTCAAAACCATCTCTACCATCGGCCCGACGCGCCCCCGCCGCCAAAACCGCCGCCGCTGCCGCGAAAGCCGCCGCCGCCGAAGCCGCCGCGGCGGGAAGAGCGGCCCAAAGTCGAGCCGAGAATGATCGGCCCCATGACGGAGCCGCTCCGCCGCGAGCGAACTATCATGAAATAAAACAGGATCAGCAGCACAATCACGGGCCAGGGCAGAGGATCGTCCTGATCTTCGTTCGGGGGCAGTTGTGCCGCCAGCTGTTCGCTCGTCGTGCCGCCCAGAACGGACAGCGCGGCTTGCGTGCCCTCCACAATCCCTTTATTGAAATCGCCCGCGCGGAAAGCGGGCAGCATGACGCGGTTGATGATCAGGGCGCTGGCCGCGTCGGTCAGGCGGTCTTCGAGACCGTAGCCGATCTCCAGCCGCGTCTGACGGTCGTTGGGCGCGACGATCAAAAGCGCGCCGTTGTCCCTGCCCTTCTGCCCGATGCCCCAATGCCGGCCAAGCTGATACCCGAAGTCCTCGATAGGCATCCCTTGAAGATCCGGCACGGTGACGACAACGAACTGCTCGCCCGTCATCTGTTCATGCCGTTGCAGCGTGTCGTTCAAAAGCGCGCGATTTTCAAGCGTCAGCAACGCCGCGTCGTCGACCACGCGGCCGCTGAGGGCAGGAAAAGCAGGCTCCGCCCGCGCCGCCATCGGCCACAGGAGCAGGGCTAGCAGAAGGATAAGAAGCCTCTGCCGCATGTCAGTTGAACTTGACGGCGGGCGCGTTCTCCGCGCCTTCCGGCGCTGCAAAGGTCTGTTTCGGTTTCGCGCCGTAGATCTTCGCCCAGATCAGGCCGGGAAATGTGCGCACTTGCGTATTATACGTCTGCACGGCGGCTATATAATCGCGCCGGGCCACGGCGATGCGGTTCTCCGTGCCTTCAAGCTGCGACTGCAGAGCAATGAAATTGTCGTTGGCTTTCAGGTTCGGGTACTGCTCCGCGACGACCATCAGGCGCGCCAGCGCGCCGCCCAGTTGCGATTGCGACTGTTCAAAATTCTTCACGGCTTCGGGATCGCTGAGCATCTGGGGCGACAAGGTGACGCTGGTGGCCTTGGCGCGCGCTTCGATCACGTCTTTCAGAGTCTGGTTCTCGTGTTTCGCATAGCCTTTGACCGTTTCAACCAGGTTGGGCACCAGGTCGGCGCGTCGCTTGTACTGGTTTTCTACCTGCGCCCAGGCCGCGTTAACCTGTTCGTCCAGCGTCGGGATTGTGTTCACGCCGCAACCGGACAGAAACAGAGACGAGATCAGAAGCGCCGTCAGAACAAAAAAGCGTTCAAAAACGACGAAGGGACGGGAAGGGGAACGGACCGGCATGACTTATCCTTTGCTTATAATTCAATCATGTTAACGCTTTGCATTCTATTTTTGATCCGTTCCGCTAAAAGGCAACCGTCTAAATTCGTTTCTTTACAAGAAGGCGCGCTTTGTCTTATGGTGCGGTGCAAGAAAACGATTTGGTTTGAGCGTATGGATTGGTCGGCTTCACGGCTTCGACATCTCCCACAACCTTTTCCGGGGTTAGCCGATACGTTTTTTAAAAAGAAGAAGGCTTTTTTATTTTGGTACAGGGCGGGAATTTTCCCGCCTTTTTTATTGCCTTTTTCATGGTCCAAGGCGTTTTCAAACCACCACAAATTTCAAACCACCACAGAAAGGAAATCTTATGAGCAATGATATTTATACTCACCAGCCACTCCCAACCCCGTTGCGAGAGAGATGGTGGAACGCCTCGCTGGAGGGCTATCAGAGGCAGCATGTTGGTGCCACGGCTGCCGAATTAACGGGGCTTCAAACGGCTTTGCATGAGGTTTTCACTAAATTGGAAAAAGAAGTGCGGACAGGGCGTCTTACTCTTCCCGGTGCCTCGAATTTTGTTATGCGTCATTCGACATCTCCACAATACGGTGAGGCTGTCCGTTCCGGCTTTATGATCGCTCAAGGGCCGGTGATACAGCGGAGATAAAAGATGAAAGTAGGGTATCTGAACGCCGATATCGTCATCATCTCCGACGCGCATCTGGGGAAGGATTCCGCCAGCGCGGCGGCGCTGCTGGAATTTCTGCAGCAGGTCAAATGCAAGCGCCTGATCATCGCGGGCGACTTCATCGATTTCTGGGAACTTGGAAAACGCAAGCACTGGCGGATGCCGGAAATGCATATCCGCATTCTCGATCAGATCAACAAGATGGTCGCCGAGGGCGTGGAGGCCATCTATACGCCGGGGAATCATGAGCCGGAGCTGCATCAGTCCCGTATTCTGGGCTGGGAATATTTCGGCATCAGGTTCATGCAGGCGTATAATTTCGTTCTGGCCGGAAAACGCGGGCGCGTTTCCCACGGCCATGAGTTCGATCAGCCGCTTACCGAGCGCGCGGGCGAACTGGCGCACAGTCTTGGGCTCAATCTCCATATGATCGGAGTCTATGATTTCGCGCTGCGCCAGATGGTCAATGCGCAACGCCGATCGTTCTGGGGGCTTGGCAGGAAACGTTCGCTTTCAGAACGGCTTGCCACCATGACGCCGAAGCAGCTGGAAAAGGCGCTGGGCAATACCGACAAATGCATCATGGAGGAAGGCCACCGGGACGGAATCGGCATTCGCGGTTGCGGGCACAGCCATCAGCCGCGGGACGTCCGGGTCAATGGAACGCAGTATATCAATGCGGGAGACTGGGTGCAGAACCGGTCTGCCGCGATCATTGATTCCCAGGGGAATGGACGCATGGTAGACTGGGTCTATGAGCGAGAGGCGTTCGGCCTGACGGCGTTTCCTTCGGAGCACGATTCCAATCCTGCCCAAGCATACCGGGCCGTTTCCCTGAAGCAGCTGCGGATGATCCAGCGCCTGAGCCCGGGATGGAAGCGTCGTGAGACCTTGAAAGAGATTGCCAGATTAGAGCAGCGCGTCGAGAAAAAGGGCGAGCTGGCGGCCTTATGCAATCGACTGGGCGCTTATGCCGAAAACCTGATCCGCGAGGACCGGACGATGGATAAGGATCGGCATGGTGTGCGCCGTGTTCTGGATACGCTCCTTTGCGAATTCGAGGAAGCGATCGGACGGATCGAGCCAGACAACCAAGATCTGAAGAAAGTCAGGCTGGATAAAGCCTGGAAATGGCCGGTCGAAAGGCTGGCCTTCGTCTTCATCAGCGCCGCCAGAAAACTTGAGCGGGAGGCGCAAAAGGCTGAAACGAATCTGGCCGTGGAACGCAAGAAGCTGCGTCCCTGGCATGACAGATCGGAGGCGAAGCCCGTGCCTGTGACCGCAGCGCCCTTATTGACGGTGGCCTGAAGGCCGTTTTTTATTGTTCGGCTTTGCAAGGCGCAGCGGTCTGTTCTAGAATGATTTTATAAAGACATAATTCAAAGGATTTGAGGGATGGGATGAATTACGTAATCAGCAGGGTTTTGAAGTGGCTGTTCAGCATGACGCTGATCATGATCGGCATCCGTTTCCTGATGATGGCGAGTGACAACAACGACGTGCGGCCCATCATCATCTGCATTTTCAGTTTTGGCGCGGTCTACGTCATGTACCGGACGCGGTCCGAGGTGCCGAAGATGATCGGGCTGCTGACGGCCATCGTTTTCGTCGGGGCGATGCTGGCGGCGCGGTATCTTTACATCGACCTGCCGGTGTTCAATTACGGTTTTTATTTCGCCTGGTGGGCCTGGATCATGGCGCTGGGGCTTCCCGTCATGCTGCTGGGGTTCAGCCGGTTCGGCGGCGGGTAATGTTTGCATGCAAGCCCCTCCCTGAGGGAGGGGTTGGGGAGGGCGCGCACTCCGGGGCCTTTTAAGTTATATACGGTTCGTGAACCCCCACCCCGGCCCTCCTCCTGAGGGGGAGGGGGTATTGTATTACGGGGTGACGGTGCGCAGATAGGCGACTAGGGCGCTTTGCGCTTCGTTGATCTTCTGCTGGGTTTCTTTCATCTCTGCATTGAGCTGGTCCAGACGGTCTTCCTGGGCATTCAGCTGTTTCAGATAACGCTTGCCGAGATCGTTTCCAGGTGAGACGGTCTGCAGGTTCTGACGCAGACGCTCCTGATCCATCACGATCTGCTGCTGTTCGGTCTGCAGCTGTTCCATGCGGACTTGCGCGTCGTAAACCACGGCGCGGAGGCTGCGGATTTTTTCCAGCGCCTTGCGGAGGTCGGCAGGGATGTCCTTTCCGGCGGCGGCGAGGCGGGCATCAAGATCGCCGGGAGAAATGGCGTTCAGGGCGATCACTTCCACGTCATCACGGCGCAGGGTCAGCTTGACGGTTTTCGCCTGACCTGCGGGGACGGCGACGCGGACGCGGTAATGAGTCTGGGTTTTTTCGGGTTCGGAATCCGTGCCTTCCGGTTTCTGCAGCTCCCACCCTTCACGGCGGGGCAGTTCGAGGACGACGGTGCGGTCTTCATCATCCGGCGCCTTGATCGTATAAGTGGTTGTGTTCAGCGTCAGGATTTTCTGGTTCAGCATGCCGCCCGCGATGGTGATGACGCCCAGCCGGCGGTCCTCCTGCTCCTGCCTGTCGATCTTCGTTTTCGAGTCGAGGGCGAAGCTGATGAAACGGGTCTCGCCCTTCGGCACCATCGGCATTTCCGCGTCGCCGACATGCAGAAGACCGCCCGCCGTTCCATCGAACAATGTCAGGATACCGGGCGGCAGGCCGCTGCCGGTTTCATTGGCAAGCGATACGGCGGCCAGCGGATGCTCTCCATTGGTTTCAGGCTGATAAACGTAAAGCTTTTCGGCGGCCAGTTCCTGGCTGATAAAAGGAAGCATCAAGGTGTTTCCGGCAGTCAGGGTAACCGGCTGCGCGAAAGTGAAGACAAGCTGGCTGGCGGTTTCCTCAGCCGCCGCCGCAGTCACGGTCGCCATGCCGGCACCGCCATAGGCCTCCGGTGGCGGCACTTCGGCGGCAACCGCGACATCGCCTGCATAGTCCGCACTGGCCATTGCCGGAGCGGCTGCAGCCCGTTCTTCCATCATCATGGCTTTTTGCCGGGCAGGAGCCATGTTGTTCAGTACGGCGCCCATTTTTTGCGGCATGGCGCCGTCTGTGCCTTCAGCCTTCTTATCTTCAGCGAATGTCCCTGTATCCACGCGCGGAAGGATGCGGTTCATCACCTTGACGGGCAGTTCGGGCCGGGGGACGTAATAGCTTTGATACAGCGCCTGCTGATAGGTGACGGGTGAACCTGACATCAGCGTTACGCTGACATCCTTCCAGTCCTGGCCTGTCGTGTTCTCAAGCACCGCCCAGCCCTGCAGTCTTGCCTTGCCGCCGTCCGGGCCCGGAAGGACGAGGCGATAACTGCTTTTCCACAACGGCGCTTCCTGGATATAGGCGAGGCCGACGGGACGTTCGCCTTCGCCGACCAGGCTGATGGCCAGAGAGCGCTGGTCCTTGATGCGGTTGGAGAACATCGCGCCGAGAGCGCGGTCAAGCTGGGCCTGGACGGTCTTGTCCGTGAACTGCAGCCGGTCGAGCGATTCCAGAAGCGCCGTCCGGATGCCGTCCGGCGTCAGGATGCTGACGCGGTGGCGGGTAATCGTGCCATGTTCAGTCTGTTCAGTCTCAGCAGTGACACTCATCAGCTTGCCCGCAATAACGCCCTTGCCTGTATTGACGACAACATCCGCACCCTGCAGAGCGTTGAGCAGGCTGACGGGGGACGACAGATCCTGCTGGGAAAAAGGGAGATCGCGGAAAGCCTGGGACAATGGTTCCCGTCCCGGCAGCGAGATGCCGCCAAGCTTGCCTTGCCCATCCGTCACGACGAGGCTTTTTAAAATGTCGTCGACGCGATCAAGGCGGACGGGCAAATCGATGGTCTGGTTGCCCGTGACCGTTCCCTGATGTTCATACAATGCGAGGCCGCTGGTGGTGATGACAACGCGCTTCAGGGGAAGTTCGGCGGCTTGCGCCGTGATAGAGAGCAAAAGTATTATGCATGACAGGACGGCGGCAAGGCGCGGCATACGGCATCTCCTTTTGATCCGCATCATGATAGATCATCCGTCACAGCGGTGGAATCTCTTTTGTTGTCTTTCTTGAAGACGCCCTGCAGGCCTCCGGAAATCACCGAAGCGATATTCATCAGCACCATCGGGATACGGAGGCCAGATGGCGCGGCCAGATAGCGCGGATGCCATTCGGGATCGAACTTGGCTTTATAGGCGTGCAGGCCTTCGAAATTATAAAACTCTTCTCCATGTTCGAAGATAACGTTGCCGATCTTGTGCCAGAGCGGGGCGAGCGGATGCTTTTCAAGACCGGAAAGCGGCGCCATGCCCAGGCTGAACCATGCATAGCCCTCGGCCTGCCCCCATAAGATCAGCTCGACGAACAGGAATTCCATCATGTTCGGCGGCGCCTCAGGCGCATAGCGCATCAGGTCAATGGCAAGACCGGCGCGGTTGTCCAGATCCCAGAAGTTAGCGAAGGCCAAGACCGCGCCTTCATGCTCCACCACCGCGATGCGTGTGCGGTGGAGATAGGATTCATCGAAAAAGCCCAGCGAGAAACGCTTCTCCCGAATGTTCTTCTGCGCCAGCCATGCGTCGGAAATTTCCCGCAGCCGGGGCAGGCGGGATTCAAGCTCCTGCGGATCGAGGAAACGCATGGTGTAACCCTGCTTGAGGAATCTGTTGCGGCCCTTGCGCTGGTTCTCGCGCTTGCCCCCGACAAGGGAGAAGGAAGCCAGCGGCACGCGCGCTTCCTCCCCGATCTTGACCATGACCATGCCGAGATCGAGATACAGGGGCAGATGACGGTCGGAAACCTGGTAGAACACGGCCTGCGCGCCGTGCCGATCGGCGGTTTCCCGGAACTTCCAGGCAAGAGTGTCGAATGTTTCCGGATTGCCGACGGGGTCGCCCATGGCGATCCAGTAAGCCGGGGTCATCGCGTACATGATGAAGGACGACCCGTCGTCGCTCCAGATCAGGTTCTTGTCGCCCAGCAGGACCAGGAAGCCGTCCGTCGTATTCATGCCGCGCGCGATGGAACGGGCACGGTCAAGCTCTTCCGGCGTTGGCGGCAGAATGCCGCGGCGCTTCATGCCGGACATAAACCGGTACAGGCCGTAGCCCGCCACGACGGCGAAGGTCAGCAGAAGCGCGCGGAGGAAGCGGGGGGCGTCGCCTTTGTAGGAAAACTGCCACCAAAGGCTGTTGGCGTATTCGACATGATGATAGGCGAAGAATCCGACCCAGCAGCTGACGATCAGGACGGAGGCGATCATCGCGGCCCATCCGCGGTTCATCGGTATGGTCAAAATCGATCCATGGCCATCGAAGTGCCGCTTTGACGGAAGCAGGATGAGGATCATGAACAGAAGGATGATGTCCTCCTTCCAGTCGAGATCGCGCAAAAGCGCGGCAGCGGCGCCGATGGTCAGGACCGTCAGACTCGCCGCCCAGGCGGGACGGATGCGCAGGCGGACGGCGCGGGCCATCAGCAGCAGCACAACCCCGGCCAGGCTGGCGGTCAGGTGCGCGAATTCGATCCCGATGAGAGGGAGATAACGGCCAAGAATCTCGATATGCTCTGGCCGCGCGGGCGTAACGCCGGAGATGAGAAGCAGGGCGCCGCAGAAGAACAGCAGGATAGAAAAGATGGCCGGAAGGCTTTGATCGAGGGCGGAAGACAGAAGCGGGCTGCCGCGCACCAGCCGTTCGCCATGATGGCGCAGTTCATAAAAGAACATGCCCAGGGCCGCCAGCGCCAGGGGCAGGAAATAGTAGACGATGCGGTACATGACGAGGGCGCTGAGGATGTCGGCGGAAGAGAATTCCGGGCCGGCCAGCCAGATGAACGCGCCCTCGAAGACGCCCAATCCGCCCGGCACCTGGCTGATGAGGCCGGCGAGCAGGGCGAGGACATAGATCGCCAGGAACCCTGCAAAGGGCATCGGGGAATCGACGCTCAGAAAGATATAGAGAATGACGGCGGACAGGATCATTTCCGCCACGCCGATGCCGGTCTGCATCAGGGCGATGGAGGGTGTCGGCATCCGGAATTCATAGCTTTTGATACGGAGCGGCCCGCGCATCAGCAGGACAGCGGACCAGTAGATGCCCAGGCCGGCGGCGCTCAGCAGCGTCGCGCCATGGACGAGCGTCGGGGCGTTCTGGCCCTGCTTCATCGCATCGGGCATGAAAAGGCTTAAACCCGCCTCCAGGGTAAATGCGGCGATGACGAAAGTGAGCGCCGAGAAAACGGCGATCTTCAGGATGTCCCAGCCCGGAACGCCCGCGGCGTTATAAAAGCGGTAGCGCACGGACGTCCCGGTGACCAGAGCGTGGCCGGTATTGTTGCTGATGGCGTAGCCGATCAGCGAGGCGATCAGGATGCGGCGGTACGGCACCTTGTGGCCCGCATATTTGACGCCCAGCCAGTCATACCCCGACAACATGGTATAATTGAGGACGGTCAGAACGCAGGCGATGAGGACAAGGCCGGGCGGCATGTCGCGCATGCTATCGACAATCTCGCGCAGAGGATGGGCCGTGACCTGCCTGTGCACGATCCAGGCGGCGACAAGGAACAGGACGTAGGGAAGAACAAGACCGATCCGGTGAAGGAATTTCAGCATGGATAAACTCTAGGCCGGCCAGTCCAGAACGACTTTTCCGCACTGGCCGGACAACATGATGTCGAAACCTTCCTGGAAACGGTCGACCGGAAGGCGGTGGGTGATGACCGGGCGGATGTCGAGGCCGCTCTGAACCATCGCCGTCATTTTATACCATGTCTCGAACATTTCGCGACCGTAAATTCCCTTCAGCACCAGGCCCTTGAAGATAACCTGATTCCAGTCTATGGCCATGGGGCCCGGCGGAATGCCCAGCAGCGCGATCCTGCCGCCGTGGTTCATGGCGGCCAGCATATCCCTGAATGCGCTTTCGACGCCGGACATTTCGAGGCCGACGTCGAATCCTTCCTTCATGCCGAGTTCGTGCATCACATCGGGCAGTTTCTGCTTCGCAACATTGACGACGCGCGTCGCGCCCATCTTCCTTGCCAGATCGAGGCGATATTCGTTCATATCGGTGACGACGACGTTGCGGGCGCCAGCATGCCTGCAGATGGCGGCGGCCATCACCCCGATCGGTCCGGCGCCCGTAATCAGAACGTCCTCGCCGACCAGGTCGAAGGACAGAGCGGTGTGGACGGCGTTACCATACGGATCAAAAATGGCGGCAAGATCGTCGTCGACATCGTCGGGAATGGGAAAGACGTTGACGGCGGGCAGGGACAGATATTCGGCAAAACTGCCCTGACGGTTGACGCCAACACCCAGCGTGTTCCGGCACAAATGCCGTTTTCCCGCGCGGCAGTTCCGGCAGTAACCACAGACGATATGACCCTCGCCCGACACTCTTTGACCCTTTTTCAGGTGTGTCACCTCCGAGCCAACACCCTCAATCACGCCGAAATATTCATGGCCGGTGATCATGGGGACGGGGATTGTTTTTTTCGCCCAGTCATCCCATTTATAGATGTGGACGTCAGTGCCGCAGATCGCGCTTTTGCGGATTTTGATCAGAACGTCGTTCGGACCGATTTCCGGAGCCGGAGCATCGTCGATCATCCAGATTCCAGGTTCTGATTTGAGTTTGGCGAGGGCTTTCATGGGGGTCCCTGGGGGTTATAACGCGGAGACCCGGAGGCCCGGAGAATAGAATTTACTCCGGGTCTCCGCGTAAAAATGCGATCCTCATATTACACCTTCAGTTCGTTTCACGATGAAATTTTTTCGATATGGCATCCTTTTGGTTTTCAACGGTTTTTCTTTCAGTTCGTTTGGTTAACGAAGAATATCGTGGTTGGTGAAAAGGTCCACGGCCAGAAGGCGGAATTCCCGGCTCGCTTTTAAAAGACGTTTCGTCTTTTTCACTTCGGCACGGCGCAGCCCATGCCTGACGGCGTTTTTGCTGGAGCGTTTCTTTCCGGCTTTCGTCTTCGGACCAGTGGATTTGAGCCAGGGTTTCAGGGCCCGGATGCGTTCAGCCTGGGCGGCGCGGCGTTCTTCTGTCCATGTCGTGCTCATCGGCACCTCCTGCCGTTATTGTAGGAATAAAGTCATATTTGTCAAGAGTTTTAGTGCTTTTGTGCTTTAAGTTTTGGAAATCAGCCGGGAACGAATTATAATTACTGAGCAATATTATTGCGCTTTAAACCGGGATAAATCATGCAGAAAAAGATCGTTTACAGAGTGATGGCGGACTGGGACAGCGAAACGCGCCGCTGGACCGTTACAAGCGACGACATACCGGGGCTGGTGCTTGAAACGAACACAGTCGAGGAGATCGTCGATTGTCTGCAGGAATTCGCTCCCGAATTGATCGAGCAAAACTGCGACTCGGATGGGCTGGATATTCCGATCGTCCTTCAGGCCAATTATGCGACAAGGCTTTTAAAATCAGGCCATGCCTGATGGCCTCCTTTTACAAGGACATTTCCATCTGCTTAAAAACAATAGCTGGATTTTTCACCGGAGCGGAAAAGGTTCGCATGAAATATGGTTTCATGCAGAAAAGGGTATGAAAATCACAGTGCCTTTCGATTGCGCAAAGAGACATACCGCCAATGCGATCATGAAACAGGCCGGGATTGAGAAGAAGTTTTAAAATAGCCCGGTTTTTTAGATAGATTTTGAACTGCCCAACAATCGTACCGGATCTCCGCCTACGCGGGGATGATGTCCCTAACTGTTTTGAAAGCGTTGATGGCTTTATCCAGATGCGCCCTCTCATGCGCCGCCGACATTTGCGTGCGGATGCGGGCCTTGTTTTCAGGGACGACGGGGTAGGAGAAGCCGACGACGTAGATTCCCTGTTTCAGCATCTTGTCGGCGAAGCGGGCGGCTTTCGCGGCGTCGTAGATCATGACCGGGATGATAGGGTGTTCGCCGGGCAGGAGGTCGAAACCGGCTTCCGTCATCTTTTCACGGAAATAGAGGCCGTTCTCTTTTACTTTGCGGCGCAGGGCCGCGCCGGTATCGGTGGCCAGCAGGTCCAGCGTGGCGATAGCCGTGGCGGTGATGACCGGGGCGAGGGTGTTTGAAAACAGGTAGGGGCGCGAGCGCTGGCGCAGCCATTCGATCACCGCGGCGTTGCCGGAGGCGTAGCCGCCGGACGCGCCGCCGAGGGCCTTGCCGAGCGTGCCGGTGACGATGTGCACGCGGTTCCGCACGCCGAAATGTTCCGGCGTGCCCGCGCCGGTCTCGCCGATGAAGCCGACGGCGTGGCTGTCGTCCACCATCACCATCGCGTCGTATCGTTCGGCCAGATCGCAGATGGCAGGGAGGTTCGCGAAGCTGCCGTCCATCGAGAACACGCCGTCCGTCGCGATCAGGCGAAAGCGCGCGTCCGCCGATTCCTTGAGACAGCATTCCAGATGGTTCATATCGTTGTTGGCGTAGCGGAAGCGGCGGGCTTTGCACAGACGAATGCCGTCGATAATGCTGGCGTGGTTGAGGGCGTCGGAAATCACCGCGTCCTGCTCCCCCAGCAATGTCTCGAACAGGCCGCCATTGGCGTCGAAGCAGGAAGAATAGAGGATCGTGTCTTCCAGACCCAGAAAGGCGCTGATGCGGCTTTCAAGGGTTTTGTGTATATCCTGCGTGCCGCAGATGAAGCGGACGGAGGCCATGCCGAAACCGTGGCTGTCCAGCGCGGCCTTCGCGGCGGCGATCAGTTCGGGACGGTCGGCCAAGCCCAGATAATTGTTGGCGCAGAGATTGATGACATTTTCGCCTGATTTTACAGTGATTTCAGCGTCTTGAGGCGAGGTAATAATGCGTTCGGGCTTGTATAGTCCGGCCTGGCGGACGGTCTTCAGTTCCTGGCGAAGGTAATCGGTCAGCGTCGTCATGGCGGGCTCCCTGAAAGCGGCGTCAGGATAGCATGGCCGTCCAAAGCCTGAAAATACTTGATGTTTTCCTCGATTCTCCTATAGGGTGCGGGCATGAATATTCGCGCAGACATTCCATGACCTTCGAAGAACTGGGCCTCGGGCCCGATATCCTGCGGGCGATCGCCGATTGCGGCTATACAAATCCGACCCCCATTCAGGAAAAAGCCATTCCCGTCGTGCTGATGGCGCGCGACGTCATCGGGCTTGCGCAGACGGGCACGGGCAAGACGGCAAGCTTCACGCTGCCTATGATCGAGATCCTGGCGGGCGGGCGGGCGCGGGCGCGGATGCCGCGCTCCCTGATCCTGTCGCCTACGCGCGAACTGGCGGCGCAGATCGCCGAGAATTTCGACCTGTACGGCAAGTATCATCCATTGTCCAAGGCGCTGCTGGTCGGCGGCGAGTCCATGGGCGACCAGCAGAAGATCCTGGAGCGCGGCGTCGACGTTTTGATCGCCACGCCGGGGCGGCTGCTGGACCTGTTCGACCGGGGCAACATCCTGCTGAACGACATCAAGATCCTGGTGATCGACGAGGCGGACCGGATGCTGGACATGGGGTTCATTCCCGACATCGAAAAGATCGTCAGCAAGATTCCGCCGATCCGCCAGACGCTTCTGTTCTCCGCCACCATGCCGCCGGAGATCCAGAAGCTGGCCGACAAGTTCCTGAGCAATCCGAAAACCATCAAGGTCGAGCCGCCCGCGAAAGCGCCGATCGAGCAATTCCTGGTAAAGGCCGGGTCGAAGGCGAAGCGTCAGGCCCTGCGCCAGATCATCCAGCAGGAATCGGTGAAAAACGCGTTTATCTTCTGCAACCGCAAGCGCGAAGTGGGCGAACTGGCCAAATGGCTGAAGGGTAAAGGCCTCAACGCCGCGCCCATGCACGGCGACATGGTTCAATCCGTCAGGACGCAGACCCTGAAAGATTTCAAGGAAGACCGGATTTCCCTGCTGGTGTGCAGCGATGTGGCGGCGCGCGGGCTGGATGTCGACGCCGTCAGCCATGTGTTCAATTACGACATTCCGTTCAGCGCGGAGGATTACGTGCACCGTATCGGCCGCACGGGCCGCGCGGGCATGTCCGGGCGCGCCTGGTCCATCGCGACGGAAGACGACGCAAAGCTGGTGAAAGCGATCGAGCGGCTGACCGGCAAGGACATACCGGTCGTCAAGCTGGAGCAGGGCGAGGCTGAATCCGAGTCTCGCGAAGAAAGACTGAGGCGGGAACGCGCCGAGCGCCCGCGAAGAGACGAAACGCGCCGCGAGCGTGGAGACCGGGGTGATTCCCAGCGTCCTGCCAGGCGCGATCAGGCGCAGCGCCCCCGTCCCCCGCGCGAAGCGCCGGATGACGGACCGAATACATTCGGCGACGACGTCCCGGCGTTTCTGCGGCGGTAGAGGCAGAAATTGACCCCCTCCTCATCACGGGGAGGGCCGGGGCAGGGGGGTACGGACCGATGGTCTTAAAGCCCCTTGGCCTGTACACCCTCCCCAACCCCTCCCTTAGGGAGGGGCTCTCTTTGGGAGAGAAGAGTTGAAGGAAATATTCATAAAATGGCTTTCGCGCCTTGACGGGGCTGCGTGGAGATTCCACAATTGCCGCGGGTTCCGGGAGTTTTTAATGCGTTTTGGCAAGACATCCTGTCTTTTGGTGACGACCATTCTGGCGGCGGTGCCCGCGACTGTCCGGGCACAGGCCCTGACCGTGACGGACGGGCCCGCCCCTTTGAAGCTGACCCAGCTGTCGCGGTCGGACGAGGCGCCGCCGCAACCCATCGGCGGGGAACAGCCGGTCGATCTGGTTGCCGAGAATCTGACTCATGATGAAGCCGGGCAAACGATCACTGCCGCAGGGCATGTCACGCTGAAACAGGCGGGGCGCATCCTGAAGGCGGATCAGGTGATTTATAACCTTGCCACGGATACCGTGACGGCGTCGGGGCATGTGGTGTTCGCGGATAAAGGCGGCGATCTGCATTTCGCGGATACGGTCACGCTGAAAAACCAGATGAAGGACGGGTTCGTCGAGGGCGTGCGGTCCTATCTGGCAAAGGGCGGACGCTTTAATGCGGAAACCGGTGAACGCAAGGATGCGCGTGTCACCACGATGCGCGACACCAGTTTTACCACCTGCGACTGCAAGGCCAGCTATGAGGACCATCCTCCCTGGCGCATCCGCGCCAAGGAAATCAAGCACGATGAATCGACTCATCGTGTAACATACAAAAACGCGACATTCGATGTATTCGGCGCGCCGGTGCTGTGGACGCCATATTTCTCCCATCCCGACGGCCAGATCAAACGCAAGAGCGGATTGCTCAGCCCCGTCCTGGGCTATGACAGCCAGCTTGGTGCGAACATTACCCAGCGTTATTACTGGGACATCGCTCCGGACAAGGACGCCACGCTGGGCGTGATGGCGATGACGGAAGAAGCGCCGCTGGCGCTGGGTGAATACCGGCAGCGTTTCAACAAGGCGGAATTCAAGCTGAATGGCAGTTTCACATCGTCGTCGCGCACAGACCGCGTCGGAGGGGTAAACGTACGCAAGGATGAAGAGCTGCGCGGCCATCTGTTCGGGCGCGGGCGATGGGACATCAATGATAAATGGCGTTCCGGATTCAAGGTGCAGACGGCATCGGACGACCAGTATCTGCGTCAGTACGATCTGAGCAGCGAGGACGTTCTGGAGAACGAAATTTATGCCGAGCGGTTTTCCGGGCGCAATTATGCCGTCGCGCGGGCCATGGCTTTTCAGGATGTGCGGATCGAAGACAAGGCCGACCAGCCGAATATCCTGCCTGAAGTGGTCGCAAGTTTCCGGGGCGAGCCGAATGCGACGCTGGGCGGACGCTGGGACGCTGACTTTTCAGCATTGGGGCTGACGCGGTTCGGAACTGAACAGGATATGAACCGCGCGAGCGGGCGCGTCGGCTGGCAGCGCCGCATGGTCGCCGGCTTCGGCATGGTGACAACGGCGGATGCCAGTGTGCGGGGGGATGTCTATCAGGTGACGGACCGCGATATCACGAACAGCGATCCCGGACGCGACGGCAACAGCCATGCGGCGCGCTTTCTGCCCCAGGGGCATGTCGTGACGTCAATGCCGTTCGTCAAGCCGGTCAAAAATATGCAGGCCATCGTTGAGCCGGTGGCCGCGTTGACCGTCTCAGGCAATATCGATAATGAAAGCGAGGATGTGCCCAACGAGGACAGCCAGGACGTCCAGATCGATTCAAACTCCCTGTTCCGCGCCAACCGTTTTCCCGGCTATGACCGGATCGAGGACCGGTCGCACATGGAATACGGTGTGCGGACCGGACTTTACGATAACGGCGGCAGTTACGGCAGCATCTTCCTGGGGCAGAGCTATCGCTTCAACGACGACGACAATCCTTTCCCGCGCGGTTCCGGGCTGTCGCGGCAGGCATCCGATTATGTCGGCGAAATCGCCGGAGCGGTGGACAATCGTTACAACCTGAATTACCGCTTCCAGCTGGCCAGCGACACGTTTTCGTCCCAGCGGCATGAAGTCGAGGCCAACGCGAACTGGGACCGTCTGCAGCTGGGCGGGCGGTATTTCTATGCCAAGGCGCTGGAAGACACCGATATCGAGGAAACGCGCGAGCAGCTGGAAAGCAACGCCACGATCAAGGTGGCGCAGGACTGGAAAATGCGGACCGGCGCCCTGTACGATTTCGGTGAAAACCAGGGATTGCGCAAGGCGATCCTGGGGGCTGATTATACAGGATGCTGCATGGTGATGTCCCTGACCGCCACGCGAAACCTGACGACGGAATCGTCGGGCGACAGCGGCACGGACATCATTTTCAGGATCGGCCTGAAGGGCCTGGGCGACGATGCGATCTGAAGGGGCACGTTCCTATCACGATCCGTTCTTTTTTTCTTTCAGAGCAGGCGAACCGGAGAGCGTGATCGCTTTCTTGTCTTTTTTGTTCGATGCAGTCAAGACCCGAGACGGGGATGCCATTTCGCCTTTCAGACTGAAGATAAAGCTGTTGTAGTTTTTTCCATGCGTGGCCTTACGGACAGTTTCGATGTCTTTATCAGACAGCGCAATATTTTTAAAAACAGCGGCAGCCGGTCTCGTTTCATTCAGATAGGCGCGGAGCGCGTCCAGAGTGGGCGCGCGGCTGGAGGCATTCACCAGAAAACGGCCATCCCGGCGCTGGGCCTTCAGAGAAAGAGCGATGTCAGGCGTATGGGTCGCGCGTCCGCGCAAGGCGATTAAATAGGAATCGACCGGTCCGTCGAGGGTCAGCGTGCCTTCGCGCAGCGAAGCCGGGCCGGAGGAAACGAGGCCGGCGGTCAGCTTGCCCTTGAACGTCGGTCTGTTGTCCGTGCGCGGCGAACCCGAAACGATGTCAAGCGTGCCCGACGAGCGCGCGATATCCAGCGCGTCGGTGCGGACGCGAAACGCGCCGATTTCACCTTTCGCGAGCCAGCTGCCGTCGCGCTTCCAGTCGGTGGACCAGCGCGTATCGAAGGTCAGCTGGTTCTGGTTGCCGTAGACGGCGGCATCGATGTGGCGTCCCGCAGTGCTTTCAACCATCTGCATCCTGGACTCGATACGGATGGAGCCGGCGTCCGTCATAAGGTCGATGCGCCCGTATTCGAGAATCAGGGTTTTCACCCAGCCCGGAAAGCGGAGGGGCTGGCCGTTCCAGCCATCGACCGTCAGGCCTTCCGGACCCAGGTCGCCTGTCAGGAGGACATCCTTGAGAACCACGGCATAGGGCGGAAGCGGACTGATGGGGATGCGGAGGCTGCCGATCGTGCTGAAGCCATCGGGGTCGAGCTTGATGTCAAGGAATTCAGCGCCGGACAGGCCTATTCTGGTTTTACCGATGGAGGATACCTGAAATCCCTGCGCCGCCATCATGCGCTTCATCTGATAGACGGACCAGTAGGGCACCGCGAACCATCCAGCCACGGCGATCAGGGCCAGTGCGCAAAAAAACCAGGGGCGCGACAGGAAGCGCATCGGCGTCAGACGTCCAGATCCTGGACGAATTCAGCGTTTTGCTGGATGAACTGGAAACGGGCGTCGGCGTTTTTACCCATCAGCCGCTCGACCAGATCGTCAACGGTTCCGGTTGAAGGTTCGGAAGATGCCTGAGCATCCAGCGCCATCTCGGCGGTCAGGCCCAGGGCGGCCATCGCATCGGGGAGCGTGACCCGGAGCAGAACACGCGTATTGGGGTCCATTGTCGTGTCTTTCAGCTGTTTCGCGGGCATTTCACCAAGGCCCTTGAACCGGCTCACCTCGACCTTTTTGTTTTTAAAGGTCGTCTGCATTAGTTCGTCTTTATGCTGGTCATCGCGGGCATAGAAGGAGATAGGGCCGGAGGCCAAGCGATAAAGCGGCGGCTGGGCCAAATAAAGCTGCCCGCGTTCGATGACCCCGCGCATCTGAGTGTAGAAGAATGTGATGAGGAGCGAGGCGATATGCGCGCCGTCGACGTCGGCATCCGTCATGATGATGATTTTTTCGTAGCGCAGACTGTCCGGATTGAAATTCTTTCCGGCCCCGGCGCCCATTGCCAGGATCAGATCCTGGATTTCCTGGTTGGCGCGTATCTTGTCGGCGGTGGCGCTGACCACGTTCAGGATCTTGCCGCGCAGAGGCAGGATGGCCTGCGTTTCGCGGTGGCGCGCCTGTTTGGCTGAGCCGCCCGCGGAGTCACCTTCGACGATGAACAGCTCGGTGCCTTCGGCCTCGGTCCTGCTGCAGTCCGCCAGCTTACCGGGCAGACGCAGTTTGCGCGTGGCGCTTTTGCGGGCGAGGTTTTTGTCATCCTTGCGGCGGATGCGCTCCTCCGCCTTTTCGATGATGGCTTCGAGCAGGGCCTTGCCGGATACGGTGTCGCTGGACAGCCAGTGATCAAAATGATCCTTCATTGCCGTCTCGACCCAGCGCGCCGCTTCGGTTGTCGCCAGCTTTTCCTTGGTCTGGCCCTGGAACTGCGGATCGCGGATAAAAAGAGACAGCAGGATGGCCGCGCCGCCGACGATATCGTCCGCCGTGATCTGCGCGGCCTTTTTATTGCCCGTCATCTCGCCGAAGGAACGGAGGGACCGGCCCAGGGCCGTGCGCAAACCCTGTTCATGCGTGCCGCCAAGCGGTGTCGGAATGGTATTGCAATAGGAATGGATAAAGCCTTCACCGTCTTCCGGCCAGGCAATGGCGAATTCCACACGTCCGGCATCTTCCGGCAGATTCGCCTCGCCGCTGAAGGCAGAGGCCGTGATCGTTTCCCGGCCATGAAGGGAGGCGTTCAGGAAATCCAGAAGGCCGTTGGGAAACTTCAGAACTTCTTTTTCCGGCACTTTCGCGTCAGACGGAAGAATGGACGGATCGCAGGACCAATGGATTTCCACGCCGCGGAACAGATAAGCCTTGGACCGCGCCATCTGATACAGCCATGCCGGCTTGAAGCGCGCTTTTGACCCGAAAATCTGCGGATCCGGATGAAAACAGACGGTTGTGCCGCGCCGGTTGCTCACCGCTCCAAGTTTTTCCAGTTTTGTCTGGGGCAGACCGCGCGAATAGGATTGGCGGTAAAGTTTTTTATCCCGCGCCACTTCGACCCACATCCAGTCGGACAAAGCATTGACGACCGAACTGCCGACGCCATGCAGACCGCCGGAGGTCTGATACGCCTTGCCGCTGAATTTCCCGCCGGAATGGAGTGTCGTCAGAATAACCTCAAGCGCGGACTTTCCGGGATATTTCGGATGGTTGTCAACCGGGATGCCACGTCCATTATCGGCAATAGTCACGGAGGCGTCGGCGTTCAGGATCATCTCAATACGGCTGGCATGGCCCGCCACCGCTTCGTCCATCGAATTGTCGAGGATTTCGCCCACAAGGTGATGCAGGGCGCGCTCGTCAGTGCCCCCGATATACATGCCCGGACGCTTCCTGACAGGCTCCAGACCTTCCAGAACCTCGATATCGGCCGCGCCGTAACTGGCGGAATCCGCCTTTTTCCGGTTATTGAAGAGATCCGTCATACTTACGCCAGAATTTTTTATAACAATAAACGTTTATAAGGGCTGTAAACCCTTTTGCCTAAAGGCTATCATCCCAAAGCGGCATGAGCCGCACGAGGTTCATTGATTGCATTCCGGGACGTTAAAAGTCAATGCCAGAGAGTAGCCGAACCCTAGAAGGACTGCCCGATGAACTGCGCGGGCGGATGCCCACCCTTTCCGTGATCGCCATGCCCGCGGACACCAATGCGCACGGGAATATCTTCGGGGGATGGATGATGTCCAACATGGACCTGGCCGCGGCGCAGCAGGCGATGGAAGTGACGGGGCACGACATCGTGACGCGGGCTGCGACCATTTCGTTCGACCGGCCGCTGAATGTTGGTGACAAGGCGTGGTTTTATACGGACGTCACGCGGATCGGCACGACCTCCATCACCGTGAAGACGGAAGCCTGGGCCCTGCGCCGCTCCGTGCATGTGTTCGAAAAAGTGGGCGAGGGAGAATTCGTCTTCGTCGCCATCGACAAGAACAAAAACAAGATCGCCATCGAGCCGGGAAAACCATGAAAGAACGGATGATTCGCAACGCCTGCTGCTATACCGCCTGCCTCCTTGCCGCGATCCTGTGGTGCGGCAAGGGAGCATATGCGCAGGAGAGTCAGATCAAAGGCTTCAAGGATTTGCCAAGCTATATGAAAGAAGCAAACTTGGCCGAATTTGAAAAGGCGACAGAGCTGATCGAAGAAAAACCGAGGGGCGATCGTTTCCTGGAATTCGAGGTCCGCATACCGAAAAACTGGAAACGCGTCGGGGAGCGCATCGACGACAGCGACGTCAATAACGGAGGGGATGTCAAATTATCCCGCAGGATTCTGGGCAGGCTGGTCAAATACTACGGGGCGGGGACTTTTGCCGCTCCCAGCCATTTCGACGTTCAGGCTATCGAGCTGGACCAGCAGATCACCGCCAAAAACTGGTTTCTCGGCTATCTGCAATCCAACAGCTATACTTTGCAGGGCCTCAAAGTGTTCAACAATCAGAAAGTCGAGGCGCTCTATGTCCTGGTTGAGGACGCCGTTTCCTATGTCGTGCGCACGACCGCCACCATTAACGGCCCCCGCATGGTCCTGGCGTCCTATTACCTGCCTGAGGAAGCATGGATGAAGGAGCGGGCGCTTCAGGAATACGTTCTGGGCTCGTTCAGGTTTCTTGAGCCGGAGCAGGTCAAGCTTCAGCCGACAAGGACCTATACATTCCTGGACCTGCTCAGGTTCGACTATCCGTCATCCTGGAGGCTTCTTGCCCCCGACATCAACAACATCGACAGCATGAACGTCCGCCTGGTCAATTCCAAGGACACAAAGACCCTTGTCGGAGAGATAAATGCAAGGATCGTTTCGACGGAGCTGGAGACGTCCCTGCCTCAGGAGCTCAACCTGCTCAAGGAGAACATCATGAGCATGGGTCTTGAAGTGGGGGAACTGCTCGAAACGCCGGCCAATTATAAATTCCAGCCCCAGGTCACATTCGCGCGCGTCGAGGTCTATAACGCCAAGGCGCGCAGCAACAATGTGCAGGATCACGAATACTGGCTGGCGGTGATGGCCGAGGACCGATATTACTACATCATCAGCATGCTCACGCCGTCCAGGGACAACGACTTCTACAACTGGGCCTCGAACACCGAGGCGTTCCAGCTGATCATCGAGTCGATCCGCCCCTGAACGGCATTTTCCCTTACGACGAGTAGTACATATAGAATTCGATCGGATGCGGACGGGTTTCGAACATCTCTATCTCTTCCATCTTCAGGTCGAAATAGCCCTCGATCATGTCGGTCGTGAACACGCCGCCCTTCAGCAGGAATTCGTGATCCCGGCGCAGGGACTCGACCGCTTCGCGCAGCGAACCGCAGACGGTCGGGACTTTTTCCAGCTCTTCGGGCGGCAGTTCGTAAAGGTTTTTATCCATTGCCTCGCCTGGATCGGTCTTGTTCTGGATACCGTCCAGACCGGCCATCAGCATTGCGCTGTAGGCCAGGTAGGGGTTCGCCAGCGGATCGGGGAAGCGCACTTCGACGCGTTTCGCCTTGGGCGACGATGTGAACGGAATCCGGCAGGAAGCCGAGCGGTTCCGTGACGAATACGCCAGCAGAACGGGTGCTTCGTAGCCAGGCACCAGGCGCTTGTAGCTGTTGGTCGTCGGGTTCGTGAAGGCGTTCAGGGCGCGCGCGTGCCTGATGATGCCGCCGATATACCACAGGCATTCCTGGGAAAGGCCGGCATATTTGTCGCCCGCGAAGAGGGGTTTGCCGCCACGCCATAACGACTGGTGCACGTGCATGCCCGAGCCGTTGTCGCCATAGATCGGTTTTGGCATGAAGGTCGCGGTCTTGCCATAGGCATGGGCAACGTTCAAAACCACATATTTGTAGAGCTGCATGTTGTCGGCGCAGTTGACGAGGGTGGAGAACTTGATCCCCAGCTCATGCTGGCTGGCGGCGACTTCATGATGATGTTTCTCGACCGGCACGCCCATCGCGCGCATGACCGTCACCATCTCGCCGCGCAGGTCGAACCCGCTGTCGACCGGCGTTTCGGGGAAATAACCGCCCTTCACGCGCGGGCGGTGGCCCATGTTGCCGTTTTCGTATTCCTTGCCGCTGTTGTACGGACCTTCTTCGCTATCGATGCGGACACCGATGTGATGGCTGTCGGAATGGATGCGGATGTCGTCGAAGACGAAGAATTCGGCTTCGGGGCCGAAATAGGCCGTATCCGCGATCCCCGTCGTCTGAAGATAGTTTTCCGCCGCCTTGGCGATGGAACGGGGATCCCGGTTGTAAGGCTTGCCGCTGACCGGATCCAGAATATCGCACATGATTTCGAGCGTGGACTGAACGGCGAACGGATCCATGGCGATGCGCCCGGCGTCGGGCAAAAGCTGCATGTCGGATTCATTGATGGCCTTCCAGCCGGCGATGGAGGAAGCATCGAACATCAGGCCGTCTTTCAACGTGCCTTCGTCAAGCATGTCCATATGGAAAGTAACATGATGACGCTTGCCGCGGGGATCGGTAAATTTGCAATTGATATAATCGATTTCCCTGTCCCTGCAGATTTTCAGGACATCGGCGTAAGTCTTGGCTTTCAACAGATTGGAGTCCGACATATATAACCTTCCGGGTTTTGCAGTGCACCTATGTGAAAAGTGCAGATCAGTTATGAAGACAGCGCGAAAATAGCACCGTTTCGGAAACCGGACAATATGACGGCGGAAATTTTTTAATCCCATGAAACCCTTGACCGTCCGCCGATCCGGGGTTTAAAAGAATTTTCCACATGGCGACCGTAGCTCAGCTGGTAGAGCACTCGGTTGTGGTCCGAGTTGTCGCGGGTTCAAGCCCCGTCGGTCGCCCCACCCTGCTTCGCTAAAGCTTCGCAGGGCGGAGGGGAGGTACACGTTCGCCCGGAGACGGTTCTGGCCATGATTTTTCTTCGAAAACTATTTTCTTCAGAGTCGCTGGCTTCCAAAGATAGAGTTGTTATAGACGGTGGTTTTGCCGGAGCGTTTGCGTTTCCGCTAGAACGGACGAAAAAGCCCGGGACTGATTCCAGGAAGCCAAGAGAAAAGCATGTCCCTCCCAAGGGCAATGCAAATGACTATACCCTATAACAGTCCCTCGCTTTGGCGGGGCGTTCTGCCATGGCCGCCGCAAGGTGAATTTCATAAATATGACAGAGGGCAGGTTGTTGTCGCTGGCGGCACGGTGATGACAGGTGCGGCTCGTCTGGCCGCACAGGCCGCGATGAGGATCGGGGCCGGAATCTGCATTGTCGCGGCTCAGCCTTCCATTCTTCCGATTTATCAAGCCAGCCTGATTCATGTCATTTCAAAGGCTGTCAAGGACTTATCTGAAATTATCCACTTAATAAACGATACATACCGTAACATAATTGTGATTGGGCCTGGAATAGGGCAAAATGACGCTCAGATGCTGCGTCAGCATATTCTAAGTCTTTTAAACACAAAGATTCCTGTGGTTCTGGACGCCGATGCGATTACAGCGTTCCAAGAGAGTCCTAAAGAGCTGTTTTCGGCGCTTCATAAAGATTGTGTTCTGACGCCGCATGCGGGGGAATTTATCCGTCTTTTTCCCGATATGGGAAAAGAGGCGCCCCCTCACGAAAAGGCATTGTCGGCGGCCAAGATATGCGGCTGTACCGTTCTTCTGAAAGGCCAGGAAACGGCGATAGCATTTTCCGAAAAAATCGTGATCAACACGCATGCCACGCCCTGGCTGGCGACGGCGGGAGCGGGGGATGTGCTGGCCGGGATGACCGCAGGGCTGATGGCGCAGGGGATGGCAGGATTCGATGCCGCCTGCGCCGCAGCATGGCTGCATGGCGAGGCCGGCCTGCGGTTCGGGCCGGGGCTGGTGGCGCCCGACCTTGTCGATATTCTGCCTGAAATCATGCGGGATTTCGCTTGAACTCCTATCGGTTTTCTGGTTTCTCATAGGGCCGGAACATTGCGGATGTGGCGGAACTGGCAGACGCACCAGATTTAGGTTCTGGCGGGGCAACCCGTGGGGGTTCGAGTCCCTTCATCCGCACCAGCCTCCGCCCTGCCGGGCTTCGGCTCGGCAGGCCATATATGGGTTCATTGAACCGTTTTAGACACGATTTTGAAAAGAAAAGAGACGAACAAACGATGCAAGTCAAGGAACTGAAAAGCGAAGGTCTGGTCCGCGAACTGGAAGTGGTGCTGCCCGCCAATGAGATCGGGCGCCGCGTGGACGAACGCCTTAAAGATTATGCGAAGAGCGCCAGAATGCCCGGTTTCCGCCCCGGCAAGGTGCCCGCTCAGGTTTTGAAGCAGCGTTATGGCCGCGCCGTTCTGGGCGAGGTTCTGGAGTCCGCCGTGAACGACACGACGCAGAAGGTGCTGCAGGACAAGGGCCTGCGCCCGGCGATCCAGCCGAAAATCGAAGTGAAGGAATTCGACGAGGGCAAGGATCTGAAATACACGATGGAAGTCGAACTGCTTCCCGAATTCGAGGTCACGGATCTTAAATCCCTTAAATTGACGAAGCCGGTCGTCAAAGCCGATGCGGCGGCCGTCGGCGAAGCGCTGGAGCGCATCGCCAAGAACAACCGCGACACCAAAAAGATCGAGACCGGGCGCGCTTCCAAAAAGGGCGATGTCATCCTGATGGATTTTCATGGCCGGACGAAGGCAGACAACAAGCCGCACCCCGGCATGCATGCGCACGGCCACAAGCTGGAACTTGGCAGCGGCCAGTTCATTCCCGGCTTCGAGGACCAGCTGACCGGCAGGAAGGCGGGCGAGAAGGTCGAGGTTCATGTAACCTTCCCCGAAGTCTACCATTCCGAGGAACTCGCGGGCCAGGATGCGATCTTCGACGTCGATATTCATGAGATCCACGAACCGGCGGACGCCGCGATCGACGACGATTTCGCCAAGAAGCTGGGCTTTGACGACCTGACGGCGCTGAAAGGCGCGGTCGAGAAGCAGATGCAGTCGGAATACGACCAGCAGAGCCGCATGAAACTGAAGCGCAGCCTGCTGGACGCGCTGGACGACGCGCACAGCTTCGCCGTGCCGCAGGGCATGCTGGACCTCGAATTCCAGAACATCCAGCAGCAGATCCGGCTTGAGCGCCAGAATGAAGTGAAGGACGGCAAGCTGGACCTGACCGATGAGGAGATGGAAGAGCTTCGCGCGATTGCCGAGCGCCGCGTGCGTCTTGGCCTGGTCCTCTCGGAAATCGGCCGCCAGAACAATATCCAGATCACGGACCAGGAATTGCAGCGCGCGGTGATCGCCGAGGCGCAACGCTATCCCGGCCAGGAAGCGGTGGTGTTCGATTACTACCGCAAGAACCGCCAGGCGCTCGACGCCCTGCGCGCGCCGGTGTTCGAGGACAAGATGGTCGATTTCATCAGCCAGCTGGCCACGATCGAGGAAAAGCCGGTCTCTGTTGAAGAACTGACCGCAGAAGAGGATGAAGAATCCTATCTGGAACGGAAGAAGGGCGGCAAAAAAGGCAAGGCAAAATCCGCCGCAGCCGATGAAGGCAAAAAAGCCTCAGGCGCGAAAAAAGCTTCCAAAAAGGAATAATCAACCGGCCTTCGGACAAACCGTCTCTTGGGATGTGGTTTGCCTGGGTCGATGGTAGTGTGCCGGTTTGAAAGATGCGACATGCCCGCGCTCAATCCGTTTTCCTCTTCCTGTGTGGCGGGAGGGGGGAGCCAGAGGGGGGAGGGCTGCCTTGAAAATCGGTAAAGATTCAGAGATTTAAGAAAGCCCTCCCTCCTTAATCATCCCTCCCGAAGACGGGAGGGATGAGATAAAAAAGATCCGCGAGCATAGATCCGCATTCAAAACGATCCACGACCCAATCGGTGCAAAGATTGCTCGCCTGGCAAGATTGGTGTATTTTCATATTGATGAAATTGAGGATACCGCAGGATCAGCTGGAATTTTATCCAGCCCCATTATCATGTCGGCAGACATTTAATGGCAGAAGCGACCTGCTTTCAAATTTCAACTGCCTGAATTATGCCCTCGATTATTGGGAGCATGCCTGGGCCAGGCCAGACACATTTTCAGCCCGGATTGGCTATGAACGAAGTTTGGCCAGCACCTATCGCAAAGGCGGTGATCCGGAATGGGCATTGCGCAATCCCCATCGCCGCCATTTGACGATTGACTTCAAGAAGCATGTCACAGAACACTGGAAAGACGTTATTGATTTCACTGACGATAAAGTTCTGGATCCGTTTTTTCGCGATTGTGCAGGCGCTGGTCTTATCCCTGTAAAGCGGCCGGTCACGGCAGGGGGATACAGGCTGATCGCGCACATTCAGGACAAGTATTTATTAAAACGCCATGAGGAAACCCTGGGGATGCAGGGTAAAGACGCGCACTGGATCCGGCTCGACAGGGATGGATATTGGACCGAGAAGTTCGGGGATGGAGATATACAGGCGTTTAAATCGGGCGCAGGCCAAAATGTCATCCTGCCCCATATAGAACTGGCTCCGGATCGTGACGATCAAAAGTATATTTTCGTTCAATATTATCTTGCGCCGGTTGATATTCATCACCGGAAACCGTCCGTTCTTCCTTTTGCAAAACGCCCCATCGTTCTTGAGCTTTGTGACTAGGACAGACCCTTGATGCGTTTCACGCCCGTCTTCGAAGACAAGATGGTTGATTTCATCAGCCAGCTGGCCGTAATCGAGAAAAGCCCGTGACGGTCGAGGATCTGGCCGCCGAAGAGGATGAAGAGTCCTATCTGGAACGGAAGAAGGGTGGCAAATCTAAGGAAAAAACCACGAAATCAAAGAATAAAACCGAAAACCCATCAAAAAAGGCCGATTCCAAAGCTGCTAAAAAATAAAAATTGACTCCAGCCATGGATTAACATTACCTTAATTTGAATGACAATATGAAAATTATAAAGAGGAACAGAAATGGTTGCAGAAAAAATTAGAAATGCACTCACCGGCGCGGTTCTGGCTGGAGGAGTGGCGGTAACGCCTGTCGTTGATGCCCGTGCTGAGTCTGTGAATCCTACGGGGAATATTTTAAAAGATACGTTGTCTGTAGTTCCTGCCGCTCTTCAAAACGCGGCCGACCTCGTATGCGGACCGGGAGGTTATCCCGATCCCAAGGCGGTTGATTTGTTCTTAGGCGAAATAATGTGGGCGCAAAAGGAACAAGGAACGGAGGTCTCACAAGAAGCTGGGATCTCAAGGGGCTCCTTATTGAGCGCATTCCCCGCAACTGCTTCGGCGATTGATGGTCTGAGGGCTCGTCTTGACGCGATTGTGGGGGGAGACCCTCGAATCCAAGCCCTCGAAAATCATGGCTCGCTTGATCCCAAGCGGCCTATGGATAACTGGCTCTTGGTTGATAAGGCCATGCATGCCGTATGCGACCATAGTGACGAACTCATCGGGGCTGTTCGTGAAACTATAGATGGTCTCGACACGGATAAAATTGGACATGAGCTGGGTCTGAGCAGGCCCACCGCGCCAAGACCGGCGCCCGGTGTTTCATAACTGTGAAGTGTACGCGATTTTACAGTTTTTATTTGTGCTCTTAAACAAACCGTATCCCTGTGATACGGTTTGTTCGTCTTTTTATTCTGGTAAACGGAGCGAGAGCGCAGCATGTACGAATGTGGCCCATAGCGGGCCCTTGAATTTCCCTGTCTATTTTCATCTTTTTGGAAAATATTGACAAGAAAAGCATGAAAGCTTAATGTTAATTATATGTAAAAACATAGATCATTTATGATTTTGATAACAGATGCTATGAGATATCTCCGTTATCCAGACGCCGAACTCTCAGGCGAGCCTCCATTATTCTTTTCCACTATTTCATCCCGGCTCGACATTCTGGGCAGGAGGCTTGATCAAGCCGAGGCAGCCAATAGGGATTATAAAGAAGAGAACAACTCTTCCATTTCGCCGTCCGATGCAATACGGGCGGATTTTCCCATACTGGATTTTCTTGAGGATGGCGCTTATCCGGCTGTCGTTATTATAAGCACGGATGATCTTGCCGCATTCCGTGAAAATGTACCGGAGGCTGAACAAGAGGAAAATTTCAAGAGGCACCTTATAAGCAATGGTTTCAATGAAGCGGAGGCGGACAAAATCGCCAAAAGCGTTTCTGAATATATGAAAAGCATTCAGAGCGACATATCCTCCGTCACTTTGACGTCTTCGGATATGTCAAGGCCCATCGTTATTATGAAGGAATTCTCGGATAAAGAAGATCTCGTCTTCAGGGCGACAGGAAAAAGAGGGTGGATCAACCTACCGGGGAATATTGAGGATTATAACAATTTTAGCCTGCTGCATGAACTTGCGCATGCCAAAAGCCCAAGGGAACGCCATGGCGAGCGTTACGCCGATCAAGATGCGGCAAAAGAATATCTGAAATTATATTTGCAGGGGAAACAGGAGAGCCCCGACGTTCCTTACGCCTTCCGCGCCTTAAGGATTTTGAAGGCGGTGGAAACTCCCTTGGGGACATTGGATGAACATCTGGTGGCATTTTTGTCCGTTCTTCCGGGCGAAAAGCCTCATGGCATAAACCCCGAAACTTTCTCCAGAGCGATTAACGATGCAGACATGAAAATCGCCATGGAAGTCGGAAAAGACCGTATGACCGAAGACGATGCTTATATATCTGCGGTCGACAGGTTGCTGGAAAAGATGAACAGCCCGAAATTTATCGATAAATACGGATCGCTCAAAGCTGAAGTCATTGAAAAAGTCCGGGAAGCGATGGGCGCTCATGATATGAAGTCTCTAAAGGGATTTATTGCGCTTCTTCCTGAAGAACTGCGGAGAAGCTTTCAAGAGAGCATTCCCATGTCGTATGCTCTGGAAGGTTACAGGGCGCTGTCAGAACAACCTGAATTAAGATATGCCCTTGCGAAGAAATTTCTGGACCAGAGCCGATTTGACGATCCTGCCCAGAGATATTACATTGAAAAATTCCTGGATGCCGCGCAAAGATACGCTGCCGATTATTATAAAGTTCCAGAGGAAGACCGTAAATCTCAAACGCCCTATGCCGACGGAGAAATATCGCTGGCCGGTTTAAGCGCAGAGTTGTCGGCGCAGCCGGATCACAGAATGCCAGCCCAACAGGCTCCCGTTCCGGCCTTTCCGCAGTAAGGCAGTCGAAAATCACCGTATAAAGTCCGGAAAAATCCGGAGATGTCCCCGTATGATCCAAGCAAGACTGCCCGACCGGCATAGCGCGCAGAATTTGCTGGCCTGATTACCCCTTGAACAAACCGCATCCACGCGATACGGTTTGTGTGTCTTTGATTCCTGTAAACCGAGCAAGAGCGCAGCCTCCATGTACGAACGCGACCCGTTAGAAGTCTATAACAATACCCTGGTTCCGATGGTCATCGAGCAGACCAACAGGGGCGAGCGGTCTTATGACATTTATTCGCGGCTGCTGAAGGAGCGCATCATCTTCCTGACGGGCGGGGTCAACGACCATGTGTCGAGCCTGATCTGCGCACAGTTGCTGTTCCTGGAGTCGGAGAACCCGAAGAAGGATATCGCGTTTTACATCAACTCGCCGGGCGGCGTTGTGACGTCGGCGCTCGCCATGTACGACACGATGCAATACATCAAGCCCGACGTTTCCACGGTCTGCACGGGGCAGGCGGCTTCCGCCGGGTCGCTGCTGCTGACCGCCGGCGCGGCCAACAAGCGGTATTCGCTGCCGCATTCCCGGATCATGATCCACCAGCCGCATGGCGGCGCGCAGGGGCAGGCGTCCGATATCGAGATCCAGGCGCGGGAGATCCTGCGTCTTCGCGCCAAGCTGAACGAGATTTATGTCAAGCATACGGGCCAGAAGCTGAACGCCATCGAGAAAGCCATGGACCGCGACAATTTCATGTCCGCCGAGGAAGCCAAGGCATTCGGACTGATCGATCATGTGGTCGAGGCGCGCCCGGATGCGCTGGCGCCGGCGGCTGAGCCTGAGAAGAAGTAGGTTCTCGCCTGATTTTGACTCCTTTCCCCTTAAGGGGGAGGGCCGGGGCGGGGGTTTCGGACCGTTGTTTTTTGCACTTACAGCCACACTTGTAAACCCTCCCCAACCCCTCCCTCAGGGAGGGGCTTCAGAGCGGCGCGTGCCGCAACAATAAGCGCGTTGGAGAGAAAGCTCTATTCCTGAATTGCTGAGCGGGCATAACATCTGGGGAATGTATATTCATAATAAAATTTAATGCTTCGTTCCTGCGTGTAAGTTACAACAGCAGGGGTTGATTTTCGGATGGTTATGGCCCACTTCTCCTTAAAGAATATGGCCAAAACCGGGCAAGAGTCTGTTAACCTGTTCCGTCGTATGGTGGAATGGGGCCCGAATACCCTGAAGATTGAGAGTGTTCCATGATCGGATTGTCTTCCTCAAACCGCGACCTGCCGCTTCCCGTTCTTCCACTTCGGGACATTGTCGTTTTTCCGCATATGATCGTTCCCCTGTTCGTCGGGCGCGAGCGGTCGGTGCGCGCGCTGGAACAAGTGGTCAATGCAGGCAAGCAGATCCTGCTGGTCACCCAGAAATCGCCGTCGCAGGACGATCCGGCGTCCGGCGACCTGTATGGCGTCGGCACGCTGGGCACGATCCTGCAGCTCCTGAAACTGCCGGACGGCACGGTCAAGGTTCTGGTCGAGGGGAACCGCCGCGTCAGCATCAGGGAATACAGCCCGCGGCAGGAATACCTTGAAGCCGGCTATGAGGATATCAAGGACCTGACCGTCCGCAACGACGATCTGGACGCGCTGGCGCGCACGGTGGCGACCCAGTTCGAGCAATACGTCAAGCTGAACAAGAAGATCCCGCCGGAAGTCATCGTCTCCGTCAACCAGATCGAAGAACCCGCGAAACTGTCCGACACGGTCGCGGCGCATCTGGCGCTGAAAATCGAGGACAAGCAGAAGCTGCTGGAAGCCGCCAACACGGCGGAGCGGCTGGAGCACATCTTCGGCTTCATGGAAGGAGAAATCGGCGTCCTGCAGGTCGAGAAGCGCATCCGCAACCGCGTCAAGCGGCAGATGGAGAAGACCCAACGCGAGTATTACCTGAACGAACAGATGAAGGCGATCCAGAAGGAACTCGGCGACGGCGAGAACGCGCTCGACGAGATGGAGGAACTCGCCAAGAAGATCGCCGAGACCGGCCTGTCCAAGGAGGCGAGGGAAAAAGCCGACCATGAACTGAAGAAACTGAAGCAGATGAGCCCGATGTCGGCGGAAGCGACTGTCGTGCGGAATTATCTGGACTGGATCCTGTCGCTGCCGTGGGCGAAGCGCACGCGCGTCAAAAAGGATATCAAGGCGGCGAAAAAGATTCTCGACCAGGACCATTTCGGACTGGAAAAGGTGAAAGAGCGCATTCTTGAATACCTGGCCGTGCAGCAGCGGACGAAGAAGATCAAGGGGCCGATCCTGTGCCTCGTCGGCCCGCCCGGCGTCGGCAAGACGTCGCTGGGACAGTCCATCGCGAAGGCGACCAACCGCAATTTCGTGCGCATGTCTTTGGGCGGCGTGCGCGACGAAAGCGAGATCCGCGGCCACCGCCGGACCTATATCGGCGCGCTGCCGGGCAAGGTCATCCAGGGCATGAAGAAGGCCAGTTCCGGCAACCCCTTGTTCCTGTTGGACGAGGTGGACAAGCTGGGGAACGACTGGCGCGGCGACCCGAGCGCCGCGCTGCTGGAAGTGCTCGATCCCGAACAGAACGGCACGTTCAACGACCACTATCTCGAACTGGACTATGACCTGTCGGACGTGCTGTTCATCTGCACGGCCAACACGACGGCGACCCTTCCGCGGCCCTTGCTGGATCGTATGGAGATCATCCGCGTGTCAGGCTATACCGAGGACGAGAAGCTGGAGATCGTGAAACGCCACCTGCTGCGCAAGCAGACGGAGGCGGCGGGCCTGAAAAGAGGCGAGTTCGGCATCAACGACGCCGCCGTGCGCGACCTGATCCGTTATTACACCCGCGAGGCGGGCGTGCGGAACCTGGAGCGCGAGATCGCCAACCTCTGCCGCAAGGCGATCAAGGAGATCCTGATGCGGGGCCGCAAGGAAGTCCGCGTCACGCCGCGCAACCTGGAGAAATACGCAGGCGTCCGCAAGTTCCATTACGGCGCGGCGGAGGAGCAGGACAAGGTCGGCGTCGTCAACGGCCTGGCCTATACCGAGTTCGGCGGCGACCTGCTGTCGATCGAGGCGGTGACCATGCCGGGCAAGGACGGCAAGGTCACGACCACGGGCAACCTGAAGGAAGTGATGAAGGAATCCATCGTGGTCGCCGAAATGCTGATCAAATCGCGCGCGGCGCAGTTCGGGATAAGGCACAGCGAACTGAACAAGACGTCGGTCCACGTGCACGTTCCGGAAGGGGCGACGCCCAAGGACGGCCCCTCGGCGGGCGCGGCGATGGTGACGGCGATCGTCTCGGCCCTGACGGGCATCGAGATCCGGCGCGACGTCGCGATGACGGGCGAGATCAACCTGCGCGGCTATGTCACCGGCATCGGCGGCCTGAAGGAAAAGCTTCTGGCGGCGCTGCGCGGCGGCATCCGCACCGTGCTGATCCCGAAAGACAACGAGAAGGATCTGGCCGAAATTCCCGACAAGGTGAAGAAGGGGCTGAAGATCATTCCCGTCAACCGCATCGAAGAGGTTCTGGCCAATGCGCTCACGCGTATTCCCGATCCTGTGCGCATCGAAAAGGATACGGATATCGAGGCGATCCCCACGCAAACGGGCGATGGCGTCGCGGGCGATGTCATCAGGCACTGATTGGTGAGCACCCTAAACCTTTGAACAACCGGGAAAATCCCTTTTCCCGGTTGTTGTCAATCCTGAAAAACAGCGGAAAACTGCGAAAAATCGGCAGTTCGGCGTTGATGCCCCCCTGAAATGGGCGTATCAATGATTCTTCCTGAGCGGCGGAATGCCTTGGTTTTTGCGATGCAACGCCGCATCCGGCGCCGGTTTTGGCCGCGTTTGACGCACGACTGTCCGGCGAAGTTTCTCAAGCTGTTTTAACCTAACAATGGGGGTTCCCAGTGAACAAGCAAGAACTGATCAACGAAGTCGCCAAGCAGGCCGACCTGCCGAAAATCAAGGCCCAGGCCGCCGTGGAAGCTGTCTTCGACTGCATTAAACTGACCCTGAAAAAAGGCGGCGAAGTCCGCCTTGTCGGCTTCGGCACCTGGACGGTCGCGAAGCGCGCCAAAACCACCGGCCGCAACCCGCGCACCGGCGAAGCTATTGACATCCCGGCTTCCAAACAGCCGAAGTTCAAAGCCGGCAAAGAACTGAAAGACGCCGTGAACAAGTAAACGTTTATTCTGATCGCAAGATCTATTCAGCCATGCATCGTTGCATGGCTGAATTTTATTCAGGGCTAAAAGCTGATTTCGGGCGTATATGCGGTTTGGGCAACAGCGGGCTGCCTGTGTCTCTGATGCGGTCTGTCGCTCTTATAAGGGCATCAAGCGTTTCGGGATCCCTGGCATCATGACCGGATCTGAAAAATTCTATCTGTGCGCTGGGCATCGCTTTCTTGAAAGCATGGGCTGTTGTAGGAGGACAAATCTGATCAAAGCGCCCTTGGGCACCATACGCCGGAATATGCCGTATTCTTTCGCAATTTTTTAAAACCCTGTCATCAGGAGTGAAGAGATGGTTGCGAAAATATGCTGCTTCGATCCTCGCCATCGACAATACAACATGGTCTGGCATTGGCTCTTCGGGACGTCCAGTGGAATTGATTGAAAAGCTTTCGCTTTCGTGATTGGTCCAGGCAATGGCAGCGGGCCTATGAATAGCAGGATCCGGATCCATCAGGCGCTTGTAATAGGACTCAAATAGATCGCCTTGCTCTTTCTTTGGTAAAAAATCGACAAAACGTTCCTGTGCTTCGGGAAAAGTTTTACCCATGCCATGAATAAAATGATGAACTTCCTCCCGGCGCATAGCAAACAGGCCGCGAAGGGTCAGGCTTCTGCAATTTTCCGGATGTTCCTGAGCTGACAGCAGGGCGAGAGTCGATCCCCACGATCCGCCAAAGATGTGCCAGGATTCTATGCCCAGCTCCTGCCTCAATTGTTCCAGATCTCTTACCAGATCGTCAGGCGTATTTTCCCTGGTTTCCGCATGCGGCGTCGATTTCCCGCAGCCTCTTTGGTCGGGCAGAATGATGCGAAAAGCGGCAGGATCGAAAAACTGATGATGGTAGGGCGCGCATCCAGAACCCGGGCCACCATGCAGGAACAGCATCGGAATGCCTTCAGGATTTCCATGCTCGGCATAATGAATGGTGTGAAGGTCGCTGACGGCCAGTTTGCCCTGATTGAAAGGTTCCGATGCAGGATAAAGTGTCCTCAGGCCGCTCATCGAATTCTCCCTTATAAATTTATTCTATGTAAATTGTTATAATTGGGCTTGTATAAACTGACAAGATTTTTGTATAGAAGCTTTTCGTGGGGGCGTTTAGCTCAGTGGTAGAGCACCTCGTTTACACCGAGGGTGCCGGGAGTTCGACCCTCTCAACGCCCACCATCTTTCCCCGGTCTGTGTATTACATCCCGCCGAGTTTCAGCAGGTTGCCGGGGTTTAAATAATCGAAGATCGTTTTGCTGGATGTCTTGTGAACCGCGCCGCCGGTGACGATCGGGGCTTCGAACAGAACGCCGTTCTGGAAGACAAGCGTCACGTTGTAATCGTAACCGTCTTCATCGGTGCGGATGCGGATCAGGGAGGCAAATCCATGCTCCTTCTCCACCTTTTTGTAATTGAAACGGTAACCGTAGAGCGATTGCAGGAAACGGCTCTGTTCGTCCTGGCCGATCTTGCCGTCACGGAATTCCACCGAGCTGCTGCCGTACAGGGAGATCAGGATCTCGTTGCGTTCCAGCCTGTCCATGTCTTTTTCCTGACGGCCCAGAACGGTAAAAACATCGGCCTGCGGCATACCGGGGCGCAGGCCGCGCAGGCGGTCCATCAGATCGTCGGGCGTCTTGTATATGGACCTGTTGACGGTCTCGTCGCTGCCGGGCAATGCGATGGCCCCCGCACACCCTGTCAAAAGGACAAGGCCCGCCGTCAGAATAAGGGCGGTTCGCCGCCAGCCGCTCATGTCGCGCCACACTTTATTATTATGGCAAAAATGGCTGAAAAACGCCACAAAAGCCGATGCTGCAACGCGGTTTTATAGATTGAACGGGCGGTCAAGTTATGCTTTGATCCGCCACGATCTTCAAACAGGATCGGGCACATAGCTCAGCGGGAGAGCACACCCTTCACACGGGTGGGGTCGCAGGTTCAATCCCTGCTGTGCCCACCAGCCTTCGCCCTGCGGGCTTCGGCTCGGCAGGCCATTTTCAAAAATGAACTTTTCCAATGCTTTCCGCGTAGGCAGGACAGATCCAACCGAAAGGAGTCTGTCATGCCGCAGGGGAGTAAGGCCAAATATACGGACAAGCAGAAGCGCAAGGCGGAGCATATCGAGGAAGGGTATGAAAAGCGCGGCGTGTCGACCAAGGAAGCAAAGCGCCGCGCCTGGGCGACCGTGAACAAGGAAGACCATGGCGGCAAGAAATCGGGATCGGGCCGGGGGCGTAAATCGTCCCATGCATCCAGCCGTAAGGGCGGGAAGAGGTCGCATGCTGGAACAGCAAAGTCACGAGCACGGTGAACTTATCTGCTTTGTCATCCCGGCGAAAGACGGGACCTATACAATGTTTAAACTTCACTAAAGGCAATAGGTTTGCGCCAGAAGAAAAAACGTAACCGTTCGCATAGGTCCCGTCTTTCGCCGGGATGACAATTTATAAGGATTGTAATCAGGTGCTGGAAAAGGGATGCGCCTCCGGTTAAAACGGTCTCTGGATTGTTCTGACCGGAGGCCGTAACGTGATCATCGGATGCCCTAAAGAGATCAAAGCGCAGGAACATCGTGTCGGGCTGGTGCCGGCATCGGTCCGGGAACTGACGGCCCACGGGCATCAGGTTTTGATCGAGACCGGGGCAGGGGCTGGCATCAATTTCACGGACGACGATTACAAGGCAACGGGCGCGACGATCGCGGGCAGCGCCGCCGATGTGTTTGCAAAGGCCGACATGATCGTGAAGGTGAAGGAGCCGCAGCCGCAGGAATGCAAGATGCTGCGCGAAGGGCAAATCCTGTTCACCTATCTTCATCTGGCCGCCGACAGGAAACAGGCGGAAGGCCTGATGGCCTCGCGTTGCGTCGCCATCGCCTATGAGACCGTCACCGGGCCGGGGGGCAGGGGGTTGCCGCTGCTGGCGCCGATGAGTGAGATCGCGGGACGGCTGTCGGTCGTGGTCGGGTCGAATTACCTGCAGAAACATCTGGGCGGCACGGGGCGGCTGATCAGCGGCGTGCCGGGGGTCGCGCCCGCGCGGGTGCTGGTGCTGGGCGGCGGCGTGGCGGGGTTCAATGCGGCGCGGGTGGCGGTCGGCATGGGGGCGGAAGTCACCATCCTGGAGAAGAACCACGACCGCATGCGTTTCCTCGACGATTATTTCCGGGGGCAGGCGCGAATCATCTATTCGAGCATGGATTATATCGAGCGGAACGCGGAACGGCTGGACATCATCGTCGGCGCGGTCCTGATCCCCGGCGCGTCCGCTCCACGGATGGTCAGCCGGGCGCTGCTGAAGAAAATGGCGCCGGGCACGGTGATGGTGGACATCGCCATCGACCAGGGCGGCTGCTTCGAGACCAGCAGGCCGACCACGCATAACGATCCCGTTTATACCGTCGACAACGTCGTCCATTACTGCGTCGCCAACATGCCGGGGGCCGTGCCGCTTTCCTCAGCCCTCGCGCTGAACCACGCGGTCCTTCCCTATACTTTGGAGCTGGCGGACAAGGGGTGGAAGAAAGCGCTGCAGGACAACCCGTCCCTGCGCGAGGGGCTGAACGTCTGCGCGGGTGAGATCACCTATTGCAGCGTGGCGGAATCCTTGAGTTTGCCGTTCAACCCCAGCCCGAAAGCCCTGGCCGCCTAAATTTCCAAAACCGGGAAAAAAAGGTTGAAATGGCAGATAAGTTTCTATACTGATGGCTGGCTTGCGGGCGTAGTTCAGTTGGTTAGAACGCATCCCTGTCACGGATGAGGTCGCGGGTTCAAGTCCCGTCGCTCGCGCCATTGGTTAACAAGACGTGGCTTTCGCCTAAAATTGTACGGATTAATGGCCGGACCTGACCTTGCGTATTGCAAGGGTCAGGATCTTTTTTAATACCAAAACGCCTGATTTCAACACATCCGTATGCGGCACAGGCCTTGCTGAACAGCTCTCCGGTATTTTCATTGCTACCGGAGGGGTTTTGTTATGGCCATTCAATCCGCCGCGCTCGATTTCAATCCCGGCGCTGTCAAGCTCGATGCCGATCTTTACCAGGTCGAAGATATTCACGGCATAACGGAAGGGTTGTCCGGCTCCGGCAACCTGAATTATCTGGTTCTGCAATCCGGGCAGACGGACGAAATTCGCCGCGATGCCGATCCGTTCAACATGCGCGAAGGCAATCTCTGGTTTTCAAACGGCGCCGCGGCGCTGACCGAACGGACGCCGCAGAGCATCCATACCGGCGCACAGGGCGGCGATGCGTCCGGCATCCTATCGGACGGGCGTGCAGGCGGCATCGGCGTCGATCTTCAGAACGCACGGGCGATTTCGGAACTGTCGCATGGGAATGCCGGATCCCCGCATTCCTATAATTCGGCCGTCGAGCATCAGGAGAATGTCCCGAATTTCCGTGGCGGCGGCTCAAATGAACTGAACAGCCTGATCGAGCGTCTGGGGAATGGCACGAACGGGACATCCGGCGCGAACGGCGCGGACGGTAAAAGCGCGGGCGCGCAGGATGGCCGGGACGGTCATGACGGTAACGACGGACATGATGGCCGCGACGGACGCAACGGAACTGGCGATCCCGGTCCGGGACCGGGTCCCGGCGACAACGGCGGGACTGATCCCGGAGACACGGACCTTCATGCCGATGCAGACACGCCTATCGGCAGCGTGACCCTTGACGTCCTGCTCGATCCGGTCGAACAGCTGGTCGGTGATATCGACATCAATGCGGGCGCACAGGTCAGCCTTGCCCCGCTGGCGCAGGGGCATCTGCCGACCATCGGCGTGAATGCCGATGCGCTGCTGCTCGGCACGCATCTTGGTATTAATACGACCACCCTGACCAACCCGGTGACGAACAGCGTCAACACGCTGCTGGATACGCTGGACCCGATCATCAATCCCGTACTGAATCCGGTCATGAGCCCCTTGCCGCAGCCGCTGACCGACCTGATCAACGGATTTAACGGCGACGGCGATACCGATCTGGCGATCAATCCGGCCGCAGATCTTCTGGGCCTGCCGATCGCCGTCGGCGGTATCGCGGTGCCGCTGGACCCGGTCGAATCGCTTCTGGGAGACATCGACCTGAACCTCAATCCGGCTCTGGGCGTGCTGGGCGGGGGACATCCGGTCGATCTCGGTCTGAATGGCGTTTTCAACGGCCAGGCCTTCGATTTCGACCTGCCTGGCGCCACAGGTCCACTGGCCGATCTGCTCGCGCCTCTCGACGGGCTCGGCGACCATGGCGCGGCAGAGGCCGTGAACGGACTGATCGACGATCTGGACGCGGCGACGGGCCTGGAAGACACGCTTGATGACGCGCTCGATCCGGCGGCTGGTCTCCTGGACGATGTCCAGAGCGGCGCCGCCGGCCTGACCGGTCATATCCTTCAGCCGGTTGTTGATATTGCCGGAAGCATAACCGGCGACGTGGCGCAGTCCGTAACGGACACCGGGGTTATGGATCATCTGGATCATTTTCTGACTCCCCTGGCCGACATGGTGGTTGATTTTGCCGATCAGGCGCAGGATCACCTTTCAGGAACCGCGAATGACACGCTGGCGGACCTTCATGACACGGTACAGGACGTTACGCCATCGGGTTCCGATATCGTCGGCGCCGTCCAGGACGCTGTTGACAGCCTTGTGGAGCACGTTGTGGATGCGTCCGGAGGCGTTACGGACCCGCAAAGCATCCTGGCTGGCCTGACGCAACAGGCCGCGGAGCTTCTGACCGGCGATCCGGTGGAGGGGATTCATGGCGGGCTGGACGATGTCGCAGCGGGCGGCATCGGCAGCATCGGGGATATCCTGACGGGAGGCTCCCCGAACGGGGATACCGATCTGACCTTCCATACCGGAATCGACGCCGCCGGCACGATGGCGGAGGATCTGGGCGGCGCGGTCACGCTCGACCCGGTCGAGGCCATCGCGGGCGATATCGACATCGACGTGGATCTTGGCGCGAACGCCCTCGGCCATGCATCAGCCCTGGGCGCCGATGCGGGCGTCGCGGCGCATGCCGATCCGATGGAAGGGCTGCTCAACGATCTTGCAAACAGCCTCTTGAATGACGGCGGCACGCAGGGAGGAGCAAACCCTCTTACGCCTTCATTGTCCGCTGTCACCGTAGAGGCCGGCGCGGGCCTTGATGCCATCGCCGGCCTCCCGTCTTCTCCGGGAGGCGCAATATTGTGGCCGGAAGCCGGAATAGGGGATGGGTTGAGCCAAGCGGCCGTCAATACGGCGACCGGTCTGGGGCAGACTGCCAATAACACCGTGGCGGCGGCCTTGCCCGATCCGGTCGGTCATGTCTCAGAGGGACTCAGTGCGGTTGTAGACCACAGCCATGCCACGGTTCATCACGCGCTGGGCGGATTGTTCGGATAAGCCGTTAAAAATCAAAAGAGAGGGGCATCGATGACGTTCATAAGAGAGGGGGCCGCGCGGGGCGGCCGGTCCAGCCTGCTGCTGGCGACGATGGCGATCAGCGTCCTGTCGCTGGCCCTGCCTGTGATGACGCTGCAGGTCTATGACCGCATCCTGCCCAATCCGGGGTCGGGAACGCTGGCCGTCCTGGCGGCGGGGGTGTGCGTGGCCGTGGCGCTGGAATGCTGCCTGCGGCTGGCGCGCGGATATATCATCAACTGGAACGGCGCGGCGTTCGACCACAGGATGTCGTATGAAGCCCTGGGCCATCTCCTGCATTCTGATCTGGCCGCGGCCCGCAAAATCAGCCCCGGCGAATACCTGAACCGCCTGTCCTCCATCGGCAGGATGAAGGATTTTTTCAGCGGCAGCACCGCCGTGATCCTGTTCGAATTGATTCTCGTTCCTGTCTATTTCGCATTGATCGCCTATATCGCGGGCCCTCTTGTGCTGGTGCCTGCCGTTGTCCTGGGAGGGTTTTCAGTGCTGGCGTTCGTTTATGGACGGAAGCTGAGGGACAATCTGGAACGCCGCAACCGTGCCGACGACCAGCGTTACGATTTCCTTCTGGACGCCCTGACCGGCATGCATACCCTGAAATCGTTCTGCCTGGAGGACGCGTTCACGCGGCGTTACGAGTGGATTGAGAAGCATTCGGCGCTGATCAACTACGACACGTCGCGCGACGCGGCGGCCAGTTTCAACGCGGCTAACGTCTTCGGGCACCTGATGTCCCTAATGATCATCGGCATCGGCGTGGAACGCGTGATCCATGGAGAGATGACGTCGGGCGCCCTGATCGCCGCGACTTTGCTGGCCGGGCGGATCATGCAGCCCGTCCAGCGCGCGCTGGGCCTGTGGGTGCGGTATCAGGATTACAAGCTGTCGAAAGCCAAGGCCGGGGAATTGTTTTCCCTGCCGACCGTAAAACGCGCAAGACGGCCTGAGCCGGCAAAAAGAGGTCAGATCCGGATCAAGGGCGTGTCATTCCGGCGCGGACCTGAGGATGGCGGGACGTTTGAAAATATCGGGCTGCATCTCAATGCGGGGGAAACCGTCCGGATCAGCGGCGGCAACGGCACGGCCAAAAGCCATCTGCTGGGCCTGATCGCCGGGCTGTATGCACCGGATTCGGGGGAGGCGCTGGTCGACGGGCTTGATCCGCTCCGCTATCCAAACGGGACTTTGCGCCGCCATGTCGGCCTTCTGAAGACCAAGGGCGAAGTGTTCCGGGGCACGATCCGCGACAACCTGACCAGCTTTGGCAGCATCAGCGAAAAAGAAGCGCGCCGCACGACCCGCCTGCTGGGGATCGAGCGCGAGGTGGCGCGCCTGCCGCGCGGCTTCGATACCATGATCGGCGAAAACGAGGGCGGAACCATTTCGCCCGGCTTGCAGCAGCGTATCGCCATCGCACGTGTCCTGGCCTGGGATCCGGGCATCATCCTGTTCGACAACGCCGACCGCAACCTGGACCGCAACGGCTATCGCGCCGTGTACAGGCTGCTGGTTCATCTGAAGGGCCACAAGGCGCTGGCCCTGGTGACGGAAGACCCGAATTTCACCGGCCTGGCCGACAGGCAGCTCTGGCTTGAGCCCGGCGGGCTGCGTCCGATCGTCGCGCCGTCTTCCCGCCCGGTCGCCGCCGGGACCAGAGCCAGAGCGGCGGAGGTCGAGATATGATTTCCGCATCCGCCAGAAAAAGATTCGGCATGGCCGCCAGGCCGCAGGCGTCGAACGAGCAGCCGGCGGATACCGTCAGCCGCCTGCATGAGCGTCTGCGCGAAACGGTCTGGCATGCCGTCCGCGCGGACAACGCCTGGAGCCGCGCCCTGTGCGCGCTGGTCCTAGTCAAGGCGCCACACATGCGGCAATACGCCGTGGCCGACGCCATGCCGTACGGCGAACAGCTTATCGACAGCGATTATGCCATCGAAGCCATGGCGAACCTTGGCTATACGTGCAGCGTCCTGACGATGGAGCCGCGGGATCTCGATCCGCGCCTGCTGCCCGCGCTGTTCATTCCGGCATCGCGCCCCGATCATCCCTGCATCCTGCTGGACCGGGGCAGGATGTATGACGGGGCGCGCGGCCGTATCGTCAAAATACCGTCCAATGCCGGGCCGGGGCAGGCCATCCTGTTCCGCATGTATGACGAGGAGCACGATCCCACCTCCAAATCCGCGCGGGCCAATACGGGCTGGCAGTGGTTCCGGACGTTGTTCAAACGCTTCAAGCCTGCCCTGGTCCGCATTTTCGCCATGGGCATGGTGCTGAATCTGATGGCGCTTGCGACGCCGTTGTTCATCATGATCGTGTACGACCGCGTGATTTCCACAAGCACGCCGTCCATCCTGCCCATGCTGGCGGCGGGGGCCGCGGCGTCTATCGGGCTGGAATGGATCCTGCGCGTCCTACGATCGCGCCATCTGTCCTGGCTGGCGACGCGGCTGGACAATATCGTGAACAACAAGGTGTTCAGCCATCTGATGCATATGCCGCCCGCCCTGCTGGAAGGAGCGTCGGTGCAGAGCCAGATCGCGCGTCTGAAGACATATGAATCCGTCCGCGATTTCTTTTCCAGTCCCATATTCCTGTCGATGATCGAACTGCCGTTCACGGTGCTGGCGCTCATCTTCGTCGGCGCGGTGGCGGGGCCGCTGGTGCTGGTGCCGCTTGGTGGCGTCTGCCTCTACCTGCTCCTGTTTTTCCTCGTCTGGAGGAAGGTCCGCGTCTCCCTGAAAATCGCGGCGAAGGCGGGATCGGTGAAGCAGCGCTATATCCTCGACACGCTGATCAAGCTGGAGGATATCCGCGCGGGCGGGCTGCCCGATATCTGGCAGAAGAAATACCGCGACATCAGCGGGCGGGAGGCCGCGGCGCATTTTCATCTGAACTGGCTGGGGCTGGTGGGCGAGACGGCGGCGAACGCCATCACCGTCCTGTCCGCCGTCGCCATCGTCGGGTTCGGGGCGGAACGTGTGTGGAGCGGGGCGATGAGCACCGGCGCGCTGGTCGCCTCCATGATCCTTGTCTGGCGTGTGCTCAATCCGTTTTACAGCCTGTGCACGATGGTGCCGCGCATCGACCAGCTGCGGAATTCCATCCGCCAGATCAACCAGCTGATGGATCTGGACACGGAAGAGCAGACGAGCCGCGCCCTGGCCAGGCCGGGGCCGTTGCAGGGAGGCATCAGCTTCGCCAATGTCGGCATGCGTTACGGCGCGGGCGATCCGGTTTTCGCGGGCCTGAGCTTCCAGGCGCAGCCGGGGCAGATCGTCGCCATCACGGGCGAGAACGGCGCGGGCAAGTCCACGTTGCTGAAGCTGGCGAAAGGGCTTTACCAGGCGCCTGCCGGCAGCGTCAGGCTCGACGGGTTCGACGTGCGCCAGCTCGATCCGGTGGCGCTGCGCCGCCGCATTGCCTATATTCCGCAAAACCCAACGTTCTTCCACGGCACGATCGAGGAAAACCTGCGCTTCGCCAATCCGCTGGCCACGCGCAGGGAAATAGAGATGGCGCTGGCGCAGGCCGACGCGCTCAAGGCCATTCTGGATCTTCCGCGCGGGCTGGACACCGTGATCGGGGGCGAAGCGGGGATGCAATTGTCTTCGGATCTCGCGCTGCGCCTGTCTCTGGTGCGGGCCTATCTGCACGACGCGCAGATCCTGCTGGTCGACGAATTGCCGAATTCCCTTCTGTCGGAGACGGCCGGGAAATTCCTGATGGAAGGATTGATCCGCAACCGCCGGGACCGGACGGTGCTGATGGTCACCTATCGCGCCGACATGCTGCGCTTCGCCGACCAGATCGTCTGGCTGCGCCTTGGTGAAGCACCGATGGCGGGCGAGCGGGATTTCATGCTGCGCCAACTGAAGCAAGGCAACTGGTAACATCACCGATTACAAGAGGGGCAAGACCATGATCAAATCCATGACACAAAGCGAGCGGCAGTTCCGCCACCTGACCCAGTCGGAAAAGCTGGAGGAGTCGGAAGACCCGATCCTCGTCCGCATGACCCTGGCGGCAATCAGCGCCTGCATCGTCGGGTTCGTGTTGTGGGCGTCCGTCACTAACGTCAACGAAGTGGCGCGGACGCCCGGCGAAATCGTGCCGCAGGGGTTTCAGCAGACCGTCCAGCATCTGGAGGGCGGGATCGTCCGTCAGATCCTGGCGCGGGAAGGGCAGGAAGTGCAGAAAGGCCAGATCCTCGCCGTTCTCGATGGAAACGGCGCGCAGCAGGACATGAAGCGCGCGGCGGCTCATCAGGTGGCGCTTGAACTGCAAAAGGAGCGCCTGCGGGCCTATATCGACGGGCGCCAGCCGGATTTCCGGCGCTTTATCGGACTCGCTGATCCGAAAATGATCCAGGACCAGAAAGACGCGTTCGCGGCGATGATGGATGCGCGCGGCAAGGAAAAGGATATTATCCGCGACCAGATCAGTCAG
>JBDHTS010000002.1:0-49135 GCA_039808845.1 Alphaproteobacteria bacterium
TCCGGCATTCCGCGCTTGAGCGCCCGGCATCGCACACCCTCCCCCGGCCCCTCCCTCAGGGAGGGGGGAAGCTGTCAGTCATTATAGACTTGGCTATAAAATCCCGAAGATTTCATGCCAGCCTCTCCTCCCGTCATCCCCGCCTGCGCGGGGATGACGGTTTTAAAGGGAATCTCTCCCCCCTCCTGCGCAGCGGGAGGGGGGACCAAGGGGGGAGGGCGTTCTTGAAGCGCCATCGGTCATAAACTTTAGCTTTTGCACCAAGACTGCCCTCCCCTCTAACTCCCCTTCCCGCTGCGCAGGAGGGGGAGGACTGATTCTTTTTAAACGCGGGATACTCTGGAACATTCCCGCTTTTGGTTCGATCCATCCAGACCGTCATCCCCCGGCTCTCGTCCGGAGGATCCATAATCGGGATGCATGCCATTGAGCCTTGAAGCCCGGCATCCCTGAGGGGCCCTCCGCCTTCACGGAGGATGACATGCCTTGTGATACAACACCTGGAAATCAGGCGGAAGCGGCCCGCTTCGATTGCCGGTAATCCGAAGGATTCTGCCCCGTCATCTCGCGGAAGACCCGGTTAAAGGAGTTCACGGAATTGAATCCCACCTCCTCGCAGACGATCTTGATCGGCGCATCGGTGCTTTCCAGAAGGTTTTTGGCGTCCTCGACCCTCCGGGCGCTGATCAGGTGCGGCAAGGTGCATCCATAGGTGCCGCTGACCACTTTCGACACGGTGCTCTCCGCCACGTTCAGCTCCTGGGCGATGCTGGTCCGGCTGCAGGTCGGCTCCTGGTAGATCTTCTGGACGTCCATCAGGTCGCGGATCTTCCCTGAAAGCACCTGTTCGGATTCGCTTAACGCCGGAGCCTTTGCGGCCGGCGCGCGGATGGCCACGGTCTGCGGATAAATCCTGAACAGGCTGGTTCCGGCCAGATAGACAAGAGCGATCCCGACGACGGTGCGGACCGGCATGGCCTGGCCCGCGCCCGGCGCCAGACCGGCGACCAGGGAAAACCCCAGGAAGAACAGGTTGACGATGATCAGGGTCAGGATGATCCAGTACCGTTCGCTTCCGCCCTTCTGGCGCGCGATCTCCGTCAGAAGGTTCCGCCGCGGCCACAGGAGAGTCATGCCGGCCAGCCCCGCCATCAGTCCCGTCACAGGCAGCCAGTCCTGCAGCGGATGGCAGGACTGGCCGGTTTCGCAGACGCCGGTGAGCGATGAAAGCCCCGCAGCCAGGGCGAAAGCCAAAGGAACGGACAGAAGAACGCCCCATTCCCTCGCATCGGGAATTTTACCCGACCGGGCGATCTGGAGGATCAGCAGGACGCTGAGCGGCGGCCCCGAGAACCAGAAAAACCATTGCGCCAGGGCATAGGCCGGAAAACTCCGGCCTATGGGCCGCGCGGCGAAATCCAGCAGGAACGCCGAGGCCAGGAACAGGAAATAGAGAAAAGGCAGCAGCGCCGCGCGCCTGTCCCCCGCCCTGAAGGCCATGTAAACCAGAACCGAAATCGCCTGCGCCAGGCCGACCAGCGACAGCAGCTCGGTCAGGGAAAATCGCATGTCTTCCAGATTCATGGCGTTATTTTAGGGCCTCGGGATTGGAAGTGCAAACCGGATTGAGGGCCGCCTGCTTGCTGTCCAGAAGGCGCGCGCAGATATACCAGATCATGAAATTGACTTCCGCTTTCTGCATCTTCCCGCCGTCTTCCTTCAAAATCGACATCATCAGCGCATAGGCCGCGGCCTTGTCGCCCTGTGCGTTCATCACAAAAACAGGCATCTGCTTCGTCCAGGCCGGCATGCCAGGGCGGTTCAGCGTCGCCAGTTCGTTGGCGAGCTTCAGCGCCAGATCCAGATCGCCCAGGCGGAAGCGTGCCAGATAGACGGCCTGCCCCAGCCAGCGCCAGTTCGGAATGCCGTTTTTGACATGATGCGGCCTGCGCCCGACATCGGCCAGATAATCGACCACCGGGCGAAGCTGGGCGCCGTTTTGGGTCCCTCCGTAATAGAAGGATGCGAGATACGGAATGTAGCTTGAGTGCGGATCGAGGCCGTCCTCAAGCCGGAACCATGCCCCCAGCTTGTTGAAATCATATTGATCGAGGCGTGTCGTCATGCCGCCCGTGTCGCCGAAATTCTGGAGCATCAGGCCGCCGATACGATAGGCCAGCTGGCGGTCGCCCAGCGTGCCCATCGAAGCGCCGAACGTCGAAGGCGGCGGCGGAACGTTGGCCCAGACGGTGCGGAGCGGGCGCGCAGACCACCAGAATGCCGCGTTCGCGGCGAACAGAACCGCGAAAGCCGTGTAAAGCAAAAGGCGGTGCGCGCCAGCCCGCATCAGAACTGCCTGCGGTTCAGGTCGATGGACGCCGCCGCCAGGATAAAGGCGCTGTAAATCACGGCCTGAAGGGCGATAAATCCGAGGCTGATATCCGCCTGGCCGTAAACGATCCAGGATGTCTGGGCCATAAGGTCGAGGCGCGGCACGATCAGGGAAACCGCCTGCATGACGACCCCCAGTATCTGCATCAGCCTGGACGACAGGTCATGCTCGATGGTTCCCAGCAATTCGCCCATCAGGCGCGCCAGGGTATAAAGGCCCAGCGTGGCCAGCACGCCGGATGCCGCGCTCGTCAGAACCATGGCGAAGAAAAGCGCGGCGCTGACCATGATGACCAGTTCCGCGGCGACGCTCGCGCCCCAGAGAAACGCCGTCGGATAATAAGCTGGCGGAGTCATGATCAGCACGATGCCGGTCACCGCGCACGCCATGACAACGGCCAGAACGAAAAACGCCGCGGCATGCGAAAGGATGAACGCCGTGCGCCCGACGGGCCGCGACAAAAGATATTCCACGTCCTTCGTCTCAAAGGAACGGCGCAGGTGGAAAACGACGAACAGGACAAGCCCCAGGACGGCGATGAAGCGCAGGCTGCCGGCGATAAAGACGACGGCGAACTGGCCCGACTCGACGATGGCGGCGCTTCCCAGAACGATCGAAACGCAGGCCCCGATCGCCATGACAGCGAGAAGAGAGGGAATAAGGCGGTCACGGAACGCGGCGGTCAGGGCATAGCGGACAAGCGGCCAGGAGATCATGACAATCCTTTCATGCCAACCCGTCCGCATCCTGCCCTTACATCACATATCCAGCGGACTCCGGTCACCGGCAAATTTCTTGTAAAGATCCCTATCCGCAGGGCTGACTCCGTTGCCGTCAATGATGGTCGCTTTCAGGAAGACGATCAGTTCCGTTTTCTGCACCTTGTCGCTCTGGTTGCGGAACAATCCGCCGAGGACGGGAACTTCGCCGAGGACAGGCACGGACTGCTGGGTCGATGCGGCGCGGTCCTGCATCAGGCCGCCCATGAGGACCGCCTGGCCGGAATGCAGGTTGATCAGGGAATCCATCTCCTGGACGTTCACGACGGGGACGGAGGACGTGATCGGAGTCGTCAGCCCGGCCTGGGCGACGGCGAACAGAACCGCCGGGTCGTCGACCGAACTGACCACGCGCGTGATGGTCGGGCGGACCGCCATCGAAATCGTCTGGTCTTCCAGGTTGATGGACGGCTGCACGTTGATCAGGATGCCTTCCGGCACGTTGTGGATCTCGCTGTCCACCGTCGTCTGGGTCGAGCTGTCGGACTGGCTGGTGCTGACGTCGACGCTGAAATAGACGAGGTTGTTCGCGACGTTCAGGACGGCGGACTGGTTGTTCAGAACCGTCAGGCGCGGGCTGGCCAGGGCGTGCACCGTCCCGAACCGCGAGATGGCGTCGATCACGGCGGACACGTCGTTTCCGGTATAGCCGATCTGGAAGTTCGTGCTGGGAGAAGCCGTCGGCGACAGCGCGGCGCGGTTCAGGGTTCCGCTGGTGGCGAAGTCGAGAACCAGCTCACCGCCCATCTTGTCGATCGCGCTCCAGTCGATGCCCGTCGCGAATTCGTCGGTCAGGGAGACTTCCAGAACCTTTGCCTCGATCAGGACCTGGGCCGTCACCGACCGGCGCAGGATGTTGAGGTATTCCGCGATCTTGCGATGCTGGCGCTCGGAAGCGAACACCGAGACCATTCCGGCCTGACGGTTGAAAGAGAAGCTGGCCTTCTGCTTTTCCTTGTCCTCGTCGGATTCCGTCGAGGCGTTGGGATCGGTCGGCAGCGACTGGACCTGAAGAACCGCCTGCGGGGGCTGCGCGGACGGCGCGGCGGCAGCCGGAGGAGGCGCGGCAGCGGCGGTCGCATTGGGATCGGCCGGAGCGCCGGGCTGGGCGGGCTGGCCATCGGCCGTCGCCGCGCCCGTCTGCTGTACCGGGGCCGGGTTTTGCTGGACAGCTGTAATGGCGGGATCGGCCTTGGTCTTCAGGGAGCTGACCGTCTCCGGAACCCCCAGGATCTGCTCAAGGTTGGAGGACAGCTCACCCCAGAAATCCGCCTCGCTTTCACCCGTCGCCTCGAAGGCGGAACCGGTATTGGCATTTTCGCCGCCCGCCAGGGACACGTCATTCCGGATCGAACTCTTGTTCTTGCGGATGTAGCTCAGATAATCGATCTTATAAAGTTTCTGATACGGCGTATCGATTTCGACCCGCACGCTGTCGTCATCGAACTTGTAGCGCAGGCCGGCGATTTCGGCCATCCGGTCGATCACCATATCAAATGGCTTTTCCCGCGCCGTGAAGATGATCGACCCGGTAATGCGCGGATCGAGTTCGAGATCATACCCCGCCTGGTCGGCCAGCTCATAAAGCGCATCGCGCAACGGCACGGACTGGTTGACGGATATCGATACCAGCGGCATCGCCTTCATTTTTTCGGACGGCTGGGCCACATAAGGCTGAAGCGAAGGTATCCCTTCCTCGCCGTTTTTCCCCGCCTCCGACGTCTCCGGGGATCTGGCCGACAGGCCGTCCCGGAAATCCTGCATCTCCCGATGCCCGTCGCGATCCAGCTTGAGGTTGTTGTCGGCCAGATCGCAGGCAGACAGCATGGCCGTGGAGGCAAGAAGCCCGGCCGCGACGGCGGAGAAATGAACCAATGTGCGAATCCGGCTGATGAAATCGGGCATGGCTGGCAAAAACGTCCCTGAGAAGTTGAAAGACGGCGCGAAAGGTCAGGCTGCGCACAGAATCGGTTATAGCACAGCGGCCATATGTGAAAAAGGCGAAAAAGGGGAAATGCGGAAGCTATGAACAGCCTGAAGGCTAATCCGATACTCTCAGCTTGGACGTATCGAGTCCTTTCAGGGCCTGATGCCCTTCCTTGCCGCCCAGCTTGACCTGCTGGATGCGCAGGCGCATGTCTCCCGGCTGGTCGGCGTTGGAGATCGCCGTCTCCTCATCGATCAGGCCCGCCTTGTAAAGCGACAGGAATGATTGATCGAAGGTGCACATGCCCATCTGGGAATTCTGTTCCATCACATCGCGGATCTTGCCGATATCGCCTTTCAGGATCAGCTCTCTCACCAGACCCTGGTTGAGAAGGATTTCCACGGCGATCGTCTGCCCTCCCGATTTTGCGGGGATGAGGCGCTGGGACACGATGGCCCGGAGGTTCATCGACAGGTTGAGCCGGATCTGATGATGATAATCCTCCGGGAAGATATTCACAATCCGCTCGATGGACTGATAGGCGTTGTTGGTATGAAGCGTCGCTAGGCAAAGATGGCCGGTCTCGGAAGCGATCAGCGCCTGCTCCATCACGTCGCGATCCCGTATCTCGCCCACCAGAATGACGTCCGGGCGCTGGCGCAGGGCGTTTTTAAGGGCGACGGAATAGGATTCGGTATCGACCCCGACTTCACGCTGCGTCACCACGGATTTGCGGTGCTCATGGAAATATTCGATGGGGTCCTCGATCGTGATGATATGCCCTTCTTCCGTATGATTGCGATGATCGATCATGGCCGCCAGGGTGGTCGATTTGCCCGATCCCGTCATGCCGGTGACGAGAATCAGGCCCCGCTTTTCAACCGCCAGCGTCTCCAGAATTTTCGGAAGGCGGAGATCGGCGAAACTGGGAATGTGCGAAATGATCCGGCGCACGACCAGGGCGGGGAACTGCCTTTGACGGAGGCAGTTGACGCGGAAGCGGCCAAACCGCCCGACGTCCAGGGAGGTGTTCAGCTCCATCTGCGTATCGAATTCGCGGCGCTGCCTGTTGGTCAGGATGGCGCCCAGGATTTCATTGACCTCATCCACCGTCATGGGGGCTTCGCGGATTTTTTCGAGGCAGCCTTCGATGCGCATGGTCGGCGGGAACCCGACGGTAAGATACAGGTCGCTCGCCTGGCGAACGTTCATGGCATTCAGGTATTCAAGAACTACCGGTGCACTCAAAACGAATATCCTTCATCCTGTTCGGCGGCTTCCTGGGGCGGCGGGGGCGGAGGAGGCGCCTGTTTTCCCATGAACTTCTTCACGCCTTTGGGCTGCAATTTCCCGCCTCCGAGAGCGGCGGCCGCCACGTCCGGATCACGGTCGCCTTCATCGTCCGCGCTGCGCATCAGGGTGCGGCGGGCCTCTTCCTTGGAGATGATGCCCTGCTCCACCAGGCCGTTGACGTTGTCTTCCAGCGTCTGCATGCCGTAACGCGAGCCGGTCTGGATCATGGAATAAAGCTGAGCCACCTGGTTTTCCCGAATGAGGTTGCGCACGGCATTCGTGCCGACCAGGATTTCAAAAGCGCCGATCCTGCCGCCGCCGGTTTTCTTCAGAAGCGTTTGCGCCACCACGCCCTGGAGGGAGCTCGCAAGCATGGCGCGCACCATTTCCTTATCCCCCGTCGGGAAAACGTCGATGATACGGTCGACTGTCTTGGCCGCGCTGTTGGAGTGGAGGGTTCCGAACACGAGGTGGCCCGTTTCGGCGGCCGTCAGCGCCAGGGCGATCGTCTCATAATCCCGCATCTCGCCCACCAGGATCACATCGGGATCCTCCCGCAGCGAACTGCGCAGAGCGCGGGCGAAGGATTTCGTGTCGACGCCGACTTCGCGATGGCGGATCAGGCTTTTCTTCGAGGTATGGAAAAATTCCACGGGATCCTCGATGGTGATAATATTCTGCGCCTCGTTCTCATTGATATAATTGATCATCGAGGCGAGCGTCGTCGACTTGCCCGAACCGGTGGGCCCCGTCACAAGCACAAGACCTTTTTCCAGCTCGGCCAGCCGACGCATGACCGGCGGCAGCTCCAGTTCTTCCATCGAGGGAATGATGGACGGAATGGTCCGGAACACGGCGGACGTCCCCGTCCGGGTCGTGAAGGCGTTGACCCGGAAACGCGCCTTCTCGCCAAAGGCGATGGCGAAGTCGAGTTCCATCTCGCGCTCGAAATCGGCGCGCTGGTCCTCCGTCATCACGGAATAAAGCATGCCGCGGATATCCTCGCTCTGCAGCGGGTCCGTCTTGATGCGCTTCAGTTCGCCATGCGCGCGAATGATCGGCTGGTTCAGCGGACTTAAATGAAGGTCCGATGCATTATTCTGCATGGCGAAGGCGAGAAGCTGGGTGATGTCCAAGGGAATCCTCCGGGAAATCTGGTCACTTCAGTTTTAGCGTAAAAAAGCAAACGGAAGGTAAACGTGGAAGGCTATTTTAACAGAAAAACGCTTATAGAGCAGCACCTTTTACCGTAAGAAGGATATAAAAGGCGCCGATCAGGGCAGGCCCGAAAGGAAAATAAACCCCTTTGGTTACCAATTGGTAAACGACGCCCAGGACAACGCCCAGAAAACCGGAAACGATGAGAAACGCCGGGAAAAACGCCATCCCCAGCCAAAGCCCCGCGACCGCGAAAAACTTGACATCCCCCATGCCCAGCGCGTCCCGGCGCAGGATTTTTTTCATGATCCGGCCAAGCCCCCAGGCAACGCCCGCAAAAACGACCGCGCCCGCCGCCCCGTCAGCCAGGCTGCCCGGCCAGAGCGTCCCTCCCGCCTCCACGGACTGAAGCAAAACAAAAGGCAGCCAGAGCGCCGCCAGAAGGCCGTTCAAAATATCCGGCAGGATAAAATGGCGAAGATCGATGATAAACAGCGCGGCCAGAAACGGAACGGTCATCAATACAGGCAGGGTCGGCCATGCCGGCCCCCAGGCCAGGGATAGGCCGCAGCAGGCCAGGGCGCATGCAAGCTCGATCGCCGGATAAGCCCAGCCTATCGCCGTCCGGCATGACCGGCAGCGCCCCTTTTGGACCAGCCACGAGATGACCGGCACCAGGTCCCGTATCGTCAGCCCCCTGCCGCAATGCGGACAGGCGGAGCGCGGCATTCTTTCAGCGCCGTTTCTCCTGAATGCCCAGGGAATGCCGGCAGGGATACGATGCGCCAGCGCCGTCGCGAAGCTTCCGAGAAGCAACCCCAGGACCGCCGCCGCGATGGCAAAGACGGCATTGGCGGAAAGAAGCATCAGCGCCGCCGCAGAACCGCAAGCCTGTCCATGATGCTTTCACGCGGAATGGAGGCGGAGCCTTCGTCCACGGCCCCTATGTCCAGAGCCTGCTCATAAAACCTGACCGCTTCAGCTGTTTTTCCCTGACGGTCGGCGATGACGGCCATGTTGAACGGATGCTGTGGATTTTCGGGTTCAAGTCCCGCAGCCATGCCCAGATAACGCATCGCTTCCTGGTAATTGCCCATATCGGCTTCCGTGATGCCGATCTGCGCCGCAAGGCCGGGATGGGAAGGAAAGCGCCCCTGCAGATCCAGCAGGCGGTTCAGGGCGACGGAAGGAGATTTGTTTTTCAGCAGGCCCAGCAGATTGACCATCGCATCGGCATTGTCCGGATCGATCTTCAGGAACTCCTCATAGCTGCGGATCGCGGAATCGTCCATGCCCAAATTCTGCTGCGCGACGGCACGGCCCATGACGATGCGAGGATCACGCGGATTTTTGGCATACAGCCTGCTATAGATTTCGAGCGCCGAATCATAACGCCCCATTTTCAGGGACCGCTCTGCGGACGCCACGATGGAGCGGATGTCGTCAGGCTTGAGCACCCCCTCGACAATCACGAATTTCTGGCCTGGCTCCATTGCCGGGTCGACTTTGCGCGGGCCTACGGCCATGGACATTTTTTCCGAAGGCGGCGCAATGCCGGCATCGTAATATGCGTCATCGGGATGCGGAGCGGCATTCGGAACGGTCGTCCCGGATGCCTGGGCCCCCTGGGCCGGCGAGACGGGCGGAACGCTGCCTTCCCCCGGAACCTGCGCGGAGACGGGCGGCGGCTCGGCAGGCTTCAGAGGCGCCGGATCAGGAACGGGAACATCGGCATCGGGCACGGACGCCGGAACGCTCCCCGCGTTTTTTGGCGCGATGTCCTTCGAAGCTGCGGCGATTTCCGGACTTTTCTCTTCCTGACCGGCAGGCCCGTTTTCCGCAGGCGCGGACAATGCGGCAGGATCGGCCGCGCCGGGAGAATCGGAAACGGGCGCGCCTTCCGTCGGCACGGAAAACTCGGCATCGGGAGTGCCCACCGGAACGGGCTGTGCAGAGTCCCCGGCGGACGCTGTCTCGACCGGAGGCTCCGGCTGCAGAGGTTGATCGGAAGCAACGGCGGCAGGTGGCGGAGCCTCGGCCGTCTCTTCATGCGGAGAAGCCGGATCCATCGGAGGATCGGGGGTCAGGGATCCTTCCGGCACCGTCTGGTTTTCCGCGGGGACAGGCTGTTGCGGCATCTCCGAGATATCCGTTCCGGCGACAGGATCCTGGGGCGCCATGGCGACGTCCGTTGGAACTTCGGGCAGGGCGGGCTGCTTTATTCCGGCGATCTGGGGATACAGAACGATCGCGCCTCCGATCGCTCCGGCGACGGCTAGGACAAGAAGCGGCACCGCCGCCTTTCCAAGGCCGGAAGACTTGCGGCTTTCGGCGGGAAAATCGAAATCCAGCCCTCCCTCGTCGACGATTTCCTCTCCATGGTCCTGCCGGGCCAGCTCGCGATCGAGATCGTCCTCAATCTGCGACGTATCGCCGTAGGAAAATTTGTTGTCGTCCCCGGCGCCGAAGGTTCCGGCATCATTGACCGGGCCGCTTGTCTCTCGGTTTTTATCATCCGGAACCATGACATCAAATCCTTATGCTAAACGCTAGCCAGATATGGGTAAGATAAAGACGGACTCCGATTGAGGCGGAGCAGAATCACATTACAAGTGGAACCTTTAACTATTGAAAGGTCAAGCGGCTTCACGCCCGTATCCAGAGGAATCAATGGCTTTGAGGAAGGCCTGTTCAAGGCTTGGGGATTTTTCCTGCGCCTTCAGGCGTTCGGGCGTTCCGTCGAATATTTTACGTCCCTGGTGAATGACGGCAATATGCCCGCAAATCTCATCCATGTCCCCCAGGATGTGGGAGCTGAAAAAAATCGTCCGTCCTTCATGCTGCATTTGCAGGATGACATCCTTGACGGCCGCGCGCGCCGCCGGATCGAGCCCGCTCATCGGCTCATCCAGGATCAGAAGCGGGCAGCCGGTCAGGACCGTCGCCATCAGCCCGGCTTTCTGGCGCATGCCTTTGGAATAGGTGCTCATCCTGTTGGCCAGAACGGCCGGATCGAGCTTCAGCCGGGTAGCGGTTTCCTCCATGGCGCGTTCATCGAACGGCACGCCGTAAAGCTCCATCGAAAACCGTATGAACTCCCTGCCTTTCAGGAACCATGGCGGATCGAAACGCTCAGGCAGATAGGCCAGAATGCGGCGTGCGGACGGCAGCCGGGAATCCCTCCCTTCAAGGATGATCCGCCCGGTACGCATATCGCGCAGCCCTAGAAGCGCCTTGATCAGGGTCGTCTTGCCCGCGCCGTTCAACCCCATCAGCCCGAACGTCACCCCCCTCTCGATCGACAGGCTGCAACCGGAGACGGCCTGCCTCCGCCCATAGGCGATCGACACGTTTTCGAATTCAAGAAAGGGGGAAGTCAAAGCCTGCGTCATGAAAACCGCTTATGTTCCTGTCCCCGGCAGAAAAATGCGGGTATCGAGATTGAACCGCTGATGCGGGCGCAGACGGACGGGATAGATCAGGTTTGTCGACACGTCATACCATTTCAGGTCGATGTGATCTTTCCGCACCTTGATGTCCATGATCTCTTTGGGAATGGCATCGGGCTTGACCCGCTGGCTGTTGAGCCAGACCGTCCAGTTGTCGCCGTTGACGAAACTGATCCCCCCAAGAGCGATCTCCCTGGGCCCCGCCGGCTTCGGCGCGCCGGGATCGGACGCCTCTCCTGCATCAGGCGGGCGGGTATGGTCGAACAGGTTTTTCGCCTCGTAAAGCAAGGCATATTGCCACGCGGTGAAAAACAGCGTTTTAAGGTCCTGCGGCCTGACGTCCGGCGGAGAAATGGCAGCGTGATCCTTCAGCGATTGCTCCAGCCCATCCAGCGCGTTGGCATCCCATTGCTGCGCAGGCACGCCCGAAGATTGACCGGACGAAGGCGCGGAAACATCGCTCTGCGCTTGCGCAGCCGGAACCTGCTCAGCCGTCGCCGGCGCGGCGGCGGCAGACAGCGCGTCCTGCGCGAGGACGCGAGGGGCCGCAAGCGCCGCAAGCGCGGACGAAACCAGGAGGAAAGATCTGAAAACCGACCTGAAGGGGACACGCGCCATCACATACCTGCCTGCTGCTGGACGACGTCCTGGATCTTGTTTTCAGGCAGGATCGTCCTCCAGTTGAAATCGAATTTTCCCTTGATCATGGCGGTCGGCAACCCGCTGCCGATCTCCCTTAAGCTGACATCGTCGATTTCCCTGACCCGCCTTATCTCCATGCGGTTGATCCCGGCATATCCCGGAAAGGCGTTTTCGATCAGATACGCGAAATTGTAAAAATCCATATCGTCCAGCGCGTCGATATCGACGGAGACCGGCGTTTTGAGCATGACCTGCCCCGCAGCGGTCAGATCTTCGGTGCGCTCGACCATGGCCGGGCTTATGTCATAGCTGGCCAGGATCACGCGGGAATATTTCTGTATCGCCTCGAAACGGTCGCGGGCCTGCACCCTGTCCTGGGCCGTAAAGAAACCGGTCGATCCCAGCTTCTCGAACTGTTCCTTCTGCTTCTGGATCTCGTCGAATTCATTGCGCAACCTGTCCGTTTCGGTCCGGGCGGTTGAAATCTCGCCTCTCACCTGATTCAGCTGCATCTGCAGATTCTCGTTATGGGGAATCATCAGAAAATACGTTCCACCCGCCAGCGCCGCGTTCAGAAGCGCGAGGGAAAGCAGAATGATAATCCGGCGCGGGCCGATGACGCTCATCATTGTGCGTGCCCCCTGATCTGAAGTTCGGCGACATAATCCTGATTCGCGGCCTTGGGATCCACGACCCCCACCTGTCCGGATGTATTTGCCGTATAGTCCATGCCCGCGACCTGGCGGGTGACGCTGACCTTGTACCCGGGGAATGCGGTCTGCAGACGCCCCTGAAGCCCGTTGACCTCGTTCACGCCCACCCCCGGCTCGATCGTCGCGGGAAAATTCAGCACAAGCGTCGCCAGCATATCGCGCGGACCGTCCGTCCGGGGCTGGCCGTCAGGCGTGTAGGCCATGGGATTGCCCTGATCAGGGCCCTGCGCGCCATCGACCATTTCAATGATCAGCGAGCTGAGCCGCAACTCGTTCCCCAGCGCCGCGCCGATTTTTTTAATCGCCGTCAAAGGCTGCATGGCGTTCTTGTGAAGAGAGTCATAGGTATTGATCGCGGCCTTGATGAGCTTGACGTCAAAGCCCAGAGCCGCCATCCGCTTGATTTCCACCTCCTGATCCGCCTTGGCGCGGGCCAGCTGCCCCTGCTGGTCCTGCAGATCGCCGCGCGTGGACATCATCGTCTGCATCTGCTGCAACGCCTGCCAGGACAGGTAGCCGGCACCGAGGATCAGCAGGAACATGGCCGCCGCCGCATATTGACGGGGCCTCAGCACATTTGAAAGCGCCTGAGCCTGCATCGGGAGAACGAATTTCGCCTTGCGCCCTATCCACGCGGCATGAAGCGGATCGGCATAGCGCTGGTCTTCCTGCAGGCCGATGCTGGTCCCCAGAACCCTGGCGGCCTCGCCGACCGTAAAGGACATATAATTACAGGGTATGTCGATTTTTTCCTTGAGGGCTCCTCCCCCTTCCGGGGCCGCGACGACAATCAGATCCGTCCCGTCATTGGGCGAGTAGCCGAAACGGGAAAGATAACTGATCGTCGCCTTGATTTCCTGGGCGACATCGCCCGCCCACTGGGCGGGATCGTCGGTTTCGGCGACGGGGGTCATGCGGGTCATGGCCAGCTGGCCGTTCCTCGTGATGACCTGCCTCAGGGCGCCGCCCCGGTGCTGGCCGATAAAGATGCACCAGCGCGACGGCTGGCGATCCTTGCCGCCAAGCCTGGCCGACAATGCAGCGACCATGTCCGCCGCCTCGATCGGCAGCAGGACGAGGCCGGCGATGGATACCATTGACTGGCGCACGACCTCCATGGTCTTGGTGATCGGCTCCGACAGCGGCACGGCCGCGAAAAGATAGAGATCGCCGCCCGCTACAGGCTTGCCGTCCGGCCCCTTCGCCGGCTCCTGCCTGTCTTTCCTCCCCTGCTTCAAAGGGAGCGCGCCGCGCACGGGATAGCTGGGAAACGCGACCTGCAGCTTCCGCTCCAGAACCTTGGCCTTGTCCATGACGCTGATCTTGGGCAGCCGCTGGCCGCCCTTGAAATGCTGATCCGTCATGTCGTTGATCAGCAGGGCGGGCTTCCCCCCGCAATCCGAGCGGATCATGCGCACCACGCGTTCATTGAAGTCGTCGGCCTGCCACGGCACGGATTCGATCAGCTTCGCCGCCTTGAAGTTCACATTATAGACGGAAAGCGCCTCGTCCCCGATAAGCAGGACGGTTCTGGCCGGCGATAGAAAAGTCAGTGCCATAATATAGTGCCGCTCAACTTATTACATATCGAGATTTTCGAAACTGGAGTAAATAGGCCCGAAGACTGCGACCGCAATCCACAGGATCATACCACCAAGCAGGGCGGTAAGCAAAGGCTCGATCATGGTGATCAGGCCCTGAACCGCTTCATCGACGTCAGCCGTGTAAAAATCCGAAACCTGGTCGAGAACGGCCGTCAGGTTGCCCGATTCTTCGCCCACCTTCAGCATCCGCACCACCAGGCTGGGAAACTCGCCGGAAGCGTTGAAGGCCTCGGAAAGCGGAGAGCCGGCGCGCACCTGCTCCTCGACGCCCTCCAGCGCATCCACCATGGCAAGGTTGTTTACGGTGCTGCGCGCATTGCCCAAAGATCTCAAAACATCTATGCCGCTGGCGAACATGGCGCCGAACGTCTGCGCGAAGCGTGCGATATTGATTTTCCGGATCAGGGGCCCGATGATCGGAAAGGACAGCATCCACAGGTCGATTCTGTAGGACGCCTCGTCGGAAAGCTTGCGGGCCACCTTGATGGCCATAAAAATGACGACCGGCAGGGAAAGAATCGCCCACCAGTATACCGCGAAGAAATCCGACGTGGCGATCAGCGCCGTGGTGTAGATCGGCAGGTCCATCTTCATATTGCGGATAAAATCGACGATCTGCGGAACCACGTACCCCATCATGACGACAATGGTCAGGACGATGACGGACAGCAGGATCATCGGATAGCGCGTGGCCTTCCGGATCTTCGCCTGCATCTGATCCACCCATTTCAGGTATTTCACCAGCTGCAGGTAGGACGAGGTCAGATCGCCTGTCTCCTCGCCGGCGGAAACCAGCGAGACGTATAAATTCGTGAAAATCTTCGGATGCTTCGCCATCGCCTCGGAAAGCGAGCTTCCCTCCGACACATCGCGATGGATTTCGGTCATGATGTCGCGCAGATGATCGTGATCCGTCGTATCGCGGATATCGGCCAGGGCTTCCAGCATCGGGACGCCCGCGCCCTGCATCTGCTCAAGATGGATGAACAGCTGGATCAGGTCGCGGATCTTGACCTTCTTGCGCAGGACGCGCCCCCCGAACAGGCCCTTTTTGGTCTGCATGGGCGAACACTGGACAAGCTCCAGGCCCGCGCTGGCCAGCTGCTTGTACAAATCGACATCGTTCGCCGCGGAGATCACGCCCCGGATCGAACGCCCCCTGTTGTTGAGCGCCTTGTATTTGTAGCGTTGAACGGCGATGATCCTTCTCCTTCATTCGTTCGGGCGGAAACGCCCCGGCGGGAACCGCGCCGGACTATTTGACCAGGCTGACCACTTTCGAAAGCGCCTCGATGGTCGTGACTCCGGCGAGTATCTTCAGAATGCCATCGTCCTTCATACTTTTGAAGCCTTTTTGTATCGCCATGTCCTTCAGTTCCGCTTTCGAGGCGTTGTCCGCCAGGATTTTGTCCATATCGTCGTCGAACATCAGGATCTCGGCGACGCCGATCCTTCCCTTGTATCCCTGCCCCTTGCAGGCCGGGCATCCTGACGGATTGGCCTTGTAAATCGCGGGAGAAGACTCCGGGGCCAGACCCAGCATGCGGCATTCCTCGGCGTCAGGCTGGCAGGATACACGGCATTCCTTGCAGACTTTCCTCACGAGCCGCTGGGCGAAGACGGCAATGATCGCCCCCGCGATCATGCCCGGCTTCAGCCCGAGATCGAGCAGGCGCGGGATGGCGCCGAACGAGTCGTTGGTATGCAGGGTTGTATAGACCTGATGGCCTGTCATGGCGGCTTTCAGCGCCATTTCGGCGGTCGTCCCGTCCCTGATCTCGCCGATGAAGATGATGTCCGGGTCCTGCCGCAGGATGGCCTTGATTCCATCCGCGAATTCCAGGATGCCCTCGCGGATCGGCGTCTGCCGGATCATGGGCAGCGAATATTCGACGGGGTCCTCCATCGTCTGGATGTTGACCTCGACGTTGTTGATCTCGTTCAGCATCGAGTACAGCGACGTCGTCTTGCCCGAACCGGTCGGGCCGGTGACGATGATGATGCCTTCCGGGCGCGCCTGGCAGCGGCGGATCTTGTCGAGGTTCTCGGGGCTGAACCCCAGATTCTCCAGCGGCACGATGCTCTGGCTCTGGTCCAGCACCCTGGCGACGATATTCTCTCCGAACACGGTCGGCAGGGACGAGACCCTGAAATCGACCACCTTGCCGCCGACGTTCAGGTCGAAACGCCCGTCCTGCGGCGCCAGCTTGTCGGCGATGTTCATGTTCGACATGATCTTGATGCGCTGGGAGATAGCGTTCCAGTGCTGCTTGTGCAGGATCTGCGCCGTGAACAGGACGCCGTCCTGGCGGTAGCGCAGGCGGACGAAATTCTCCTCCGGCTCGAAGTGGAGATCCGAGGCGCCGATCTTGACGGCGTCGGCGACCAGCGCGTTGACCAGCCGGACGATCGGATGCGAATAGGCCTCCCCGTCGGAAAGGCCAGACAGGTCGGACGCCTTCTCGTCCCCCTCCTCCAGCTCGCGCAGGATCGCGCTGATCGAACTGGCGTATCCATAGGCGTTATCGATGGCGTCGGACAGGACATGCGGGGTCGAGACCAGGGGGCGGATCGTGACGCTCTTCGGGATCAGCCGGCGCAGCGTGTCCATCGCCACGACGTCATAAGGATCCGACATCGCGATGACGAACTCATCGTCCTTGAGCGACACAGGCAGAATCTGATGGCGCAGGGCGATCTGCTTCTCGATCAGCGACAGCGCTTCGCTGTCGAAGATCGTGTGCTTGGGATCGAAGATCTCGAAGCCGGAACTCTGCGCGAGGAAGCTGGTCAGCGCATGATCGTCCATGAAGCCCAGGTCGACCAGCACCTCGCCCAGAAGCTTGCCGCTGACCTTTTTCTCCTGAAGGGCGACGTTCAGCTGGTCCTCGGTGATGATCCCCTGGGCCACCAGCCGTTCGCCGATGCGCCCCCCTCCGGCGGAAGCGGACTTTTCATGGACGATGTTGGGATCCTTCCCGCGCCCCTGCCCCACGACCGTGGTGGGGGCCGGAGTCTTCCCCGCCGGCGCGGACGGCGCCGGAGCGGGCTTGCTCTCAGCGGGATTTCCGGGTTTGTTCAGAGGCTCGAATTTCATGGGCGGACAGAAGCCTTACGGTCGCGGCAGTGCATACTCTATCAGTGAAAATACGGGAAAAAGTTAAAAAAAGTTATAAGAGATTACCAAAAATCCACAGATCCGGCCACGGCTTCGCCGATTGCCGTGCTCCGGCAAGCTCTTAGGACGTTCCGGAATTTTAACGCATCAGGCCGCCAGATGTCCCGAAGCCATCAGCGCGGCCTCGTCGGTCAGGCCGGTCACGCCGGTCAGCGTGGCGACCTGGGTCCACGCATAAACTGTTCCTGCCCCATCCAGATCCACCTTTACCAGGCTGTTCGTGCCGCTGGTCACAATCTGCACATAATCCGTGATCGCGTGGATCGCCGGATCGTAGCCGGGCAGCAGATACGACAGGTCCAGGATATCCTCCGCCCTGTTGAAATCCGCGATCGTATCGATCGACGCCGCGCTGCCGTCGAACACGAACCGGTCCGCGCCAGAACCGCCCGTCAGCACATCGGCCCCCGCGCCGCCGATCAATCTGTCGGATCCCGTTCCTCCAAAAAGAACATCATTGCCGGAATCGCCATAAAGTTTGTCATTGCCCGATCCGCCATAAAGCGTATCGGCGCCGATGTTGCCATGAATGGTATCGGCGCCCGCATCGCCCGCAAGCGTATCGTTGCCGTTATTGCCATTTATGACGTCGTTTCCTGCCCGTCCCAAAATAATGTCGGCTGCCGATGATCCATTCATGGTATCGGCAGACGATGTTCCAAGCCTCCAGCTTTTAAAAGCGGACAGATTCAACGAAAAACCATCATCGAATTGAAGCGTTTCGATGATCCGGGAAGAATCCGGTCCCAGCTGCCCTTTAATGATTGTTTCATAAACCCCCGCGGTCCGTATGATCTTCAGATCGTCCCCGCTTGTTCCGAAGGACAGGTTCTCGATCCCGACGCCCGATGCCATCAGCAGGACATCGGCATTCCCTCCGGCATCCGAAATGGCGTCCATGCCCGGCGAGACGGAAAACTGATCGCTGCCCGCGCCGCCTTTGCTTGTGTCCCCGAAATCCGTGCCGATGATTTTTTCAATCGAATAAAGAAAATCCATCCTGCCAGCGCTGTCCGTAACCGTGCCGGCGGCCAGATCAATCGTTATGCCGGAGGTAAAAGACTGATAAGAAAGAACATCGTATCCCGGCCCGCCGTCGATTGTATCGCTTCCCGCGCCGCCGTCGATGAAATCGTCCCCGCCGCCCGCAAAGATGACGTCGTCGCCATCGCCCCCGAATATCCTGTCGTTCCCCCAGCCGGCTGTAAAATAATCCTTTCCAGCATAGCCATACATAAGGTCGTCGCCGAAGCCGCTGATGATGTTATCGCTGCCGCTGCTGCCATAAACTGTATCGTTGCCGTAACCGGTCGAGGCGACGCTATAGGGCAGACTGGGAGCAAGCGTTACGATATCATCGCCATTCGTGCTGTAAGGCGCGGGCGCCCTGTCATCGTTTGGTATGCCTTTCAATGTATGGGTAGGATCGGATACCTCGAAATACTGGTTGTTCCAGAGATAGATTTTGGGAGCTACAGCCAGATAATTATCGTTGATATCCTTCATGACGATGGACCCATGCCCGGCGATATTGATTGTAAAATCAGAAGGGGATTTTTGAAAACTGATATCGCTGGCTTTTATCGTATGATCCATTCTGATATCGAACCGTGTGACCAGCTTGTAGATATCATTTCCGCCTGAATAGACGATTTCCCCGGAAGCCTGGTTCGGAGAGAGCTGGGACGTTATGAGGTCGTTGCCCTTTCCCGTATAAATACGGACATCCCCGACCAGATTAAATGTATCGCCCCGATCGGTGCCTATGATTTCGCATTTCGTGACAGGCAGCTTTAAAAGATCGGATTTCTGCCCGTCATGGACATTGCAGTCCCTGGATATGCCATTTTTTGCGAAATTGAACGTGAGCGGTTTGGCGTATTGTGAATAATCCAGATAAATCTGGCCTGAATAGGTATGGCCCAGCGCCAGGACAGTCGTAAAGCCTGCAGAAGTCCTGTTGATCTTCTCGGCGTTAAGAATCATCGTCATGCTATCGATTGAATAAATCGCGCTGTCGGTCACAACGCTATCGCTTCCGGAAAACGTATCGATTCCGGCTCCCGCATCGATTTTCATGCCGGGAGCACCAATAACGGTCAACATATCGTCTTTGGATGTCAGGATCAGGTTTTCAATATCGGCCAGCCTGTCTGTTCCGCCCCATCCGTCGCTGACGATATGGCCGCTGGGCGCCAGCGTGACCGATACGGCGTTCGGATCGCCGGAATAATCCGCCGTGTCGTCGCCTGCGCCGCCATGCAGGATGTCGTTGCCCTTGCCGCTGATCAACCTGTCGCTTCCCCTTCCACCGGCCAGCAGGTCGTTCCCCTGGCTGCCGGTCAGAACGTCCGCGCCCGTGCCGCCGATCAGGATCCCGGCCTTCGCCGCGGCGCTGCCCGCCATCTGCGTCGTCCCGCTCTCGCTGATTGCGAACACCGCCCGGTCGAACGCACGGTCCGTCGCATCGCCCCACAGCGCCCCCATCATCCCCCGGATGTCATGCGGATACTTGCGCGGGTCGCTGTTCACCGCCAGGTCATTCACCAGACGGTCAATCAGACCGTCCGGCCCAGCCATCTCCGGCAGCACCCCGCTGTTCGCCGCTTTCCACGCCGCATCCGACAGATCCACCGTCAGCGTCCTGTTGTTCACCGCGCTAGAATAGCTCAGCACGCCGGAAAGCACGGGATCCGACGCCGAACTTCTCAGCACCTTGTTCAGCGCAAGGAGACCCGCATACTCCACGAACGCTTTCGAGATGTCAGACGCATAGGCCGTTAGGGTCTGGGAAACACCCGACGTCTTCAGTGAAAGCCCTAGATTGTTCGCATCGTCGAAAAACGACACAATCCCCGTGTCGCCGAATGGCCTCGCTCCTTCATCAATAGCGGAATAAGCAAGAGCGGTTCGGAGGATACCGGAGAAATCTCCCTTACGGAACATCGTTCCTTGTTGAAAGGAAAAATCATGAAAACTGGATGCAAAATCGTCATCATAAGCGACTGGCCAGAAATATTTAGCGGCGGCTCCCCAATCCCCCGGAATGCCAGCAGTATCTGCATACAGGACCATCGTCAGGGTCGCGATGGAATGAAGGTGCAGGAAGTCGTTTCCCCCGTTCAAATCCGATATCGTGACATCGGTTCCGGCATCAAGGGCAAGTTGCGGCGTTTTTTGCGCGTTTTCGGGGTTCATTCCGCCATTACGCAGAAAGCCGAGAAACTCTCCGTCGACAAAATAGGTTTTCAAAAGCGATGATGGCAATGATGAAATCGTTTCAGACCACGGCGTGCGTCCCTGATAAACCTCGCTTTTAAGGGCTGCGATGCTGGTGGTTTTCATGTTGATCGCCGCCTGTTCGAACGTCATATTGTCGAACAGAAAGCCTTGCTTGCCGTAGACCGCGCCGACCAGCCCTGCTAGACCGCCGCCAAGCGAATGCCCAGTCACCGAGATATTCGCCGTACGCGGATCGCCGGGGACACCATCATTGAGATCCCTGGCAATCGAATTGTAAAACTGAAACGCCAATAAGGCTTGCTTGCCATCCAACTTGCCTGTCGCTACGCCGTAGCCGTTAACCGTGTCGCTGCCGCCAGCAGCTGCGCTTCCCGCAAGAGAATCCGTACCACGGTAGGATATAACCGTCTCGCCGGATTCAAGTTTATAAGCAATTGCATAAAATCCGGCATTACGATCCGCAAAACCTACCCGCGTATCGCTTTGTCTTATTATTATAGCATTACCTAAATTACTTGAAACTCCTCCTAAATCTTCAATTCCAGCGTTATAGCCGCGATTGTAAGAATCCATCGCTAAGATGGCCTTAAAAACCAGATCATTCATTGTCATCATTCTCTCCTGTCGAAAAATCGCCTGACGCGAGACTGTTCGCTAAAGGAAGTTTTGAATAGATTGTATTATACCGCTTACCATCAAGCATTTTGTTGTAATACTCTGGAAGCCAAGGCAAGTCTTTTTCAATGCCTTTTGTGACAGCTTCTTGGGTTATTTCAATAGTCACATTTTTTAATTTAACGCCTGTACCAAATCTTTTTTCAAAGTCGTCCGTCCTGACACGGAACATGGTTTTCGACCCCTGCCCAACAGGCTGTTGATAAAGTTCGCCCATCCACACGGGTTCGACAGTTTTCGGGTCGTTGATATCCCTGAACATCACCATATCGGGATAGTCTTCCGGCTCCAGAATTTTGGAACCCGATTTCAGCGTCTGGTAATAATGGATGCCTTTTGTGGTTTGTGCACCCGCACCTTTCGGAAGGCCCGGCAAGGGAAAGCTTTTAAAAAAAATTGCATAGTTATAGTCCGGTCCTGAACGTGCATTGCTCATAATGGCAAAAAATTTTCCGCGTTCGCCAAGGTCGACGACAACTGCCTCGCCCTTGAAATCAACTTCGACGCCACCACTTCCAGGCAGATCGGGGATCGAAGGCGTTTGAAACGGGCGTATTTCCCGCACAGCCGATCCGGTCTTCACGCCCTCCGGCGTATCGACATTCACGGTCATTTTGTATCTGACCGTAGCGGACGGCAGATCGCCCCCCACCCCAGCCATTTCCGCCGCCACAGCAGCCGAAGCCAGAATCAAGACAACAATCCCGACAATCTTCCCCCAATTCGCCAACCTCATGCTCCCCTCATCCAAACCTAAGTAAATGCCGTCTCTGTAGCATAATCACGCCTATATCGCAATTTTTCCATTAAGGAAATATCTTTATGCAGCCTTCGGTAGAGTCACGGCACGGATATTATCATTCGCCGCCACCGTGTCCGCCCCGCTTCCGCCAATAAAAAGCGTGCCCCGGCCCGGCGCGCCTTCCGTGAGGACCGTCGCACCGCTGTCCCCCAGCGCAAAGACGGCGCGATCGAAATACGAGGACCAGCTCCAGCGCGACGTCACCTCCGGCCAGAAAAACGAATGGCTGAGGCCCGCATCGTCAAGAACATGCTTCGCCAGATCGTCCGGCCCCGCCATCTCCGGCAGCACGCCGTTGTTCGCCGCTTTCCACGCCGCATCTGACAGGTCCACCGTCAGCGTCCTGTTGTTCACCGCGCTAGAATAGCTCAGCACGCCGGAAAGAACCGGATCCGACGCCGACCCCTTCAACACCTTGTTCAGCGCAAGCTCCCCAGCATACTCAACGAACACTTTCGAAATGTCCGACGCATACGCCGTCATCGTGGATGGCGTCCCCGCCCCGAACCCGGCCACGGCCTTCCCAAGGTCGTTCGCGTCATCGTAAAGCGCACGGATCCCCGTGTCCCCGAAGATCCGCGTCCCCTCGTCAATCGCGGAATAGGTAAGAGCGGTTCGAGTGATGCCGAAGAAATCCCCTTTGCTAAACATCGTTCCCGATTCAGATGAAAAACTATAAAAAGCTGACGACAGATAAAAACTGACAACAAAAACGGCCCGCAACGCGGGCCGTAGTTTGATCGGGCAGTTTCTATGGAGATCCGGAGATCTTCCAGACCGCATGAAGGATCAACGCCAGAGCGGCCGTGTTGGCGTTAATGGTGATTGTGATATTGGTATTCATCGCGTTGTTTTTACCTCACCTGTTGCGATGAAAAGATGATAATCGAACGTGTTGAGAAAGTCAATAAATCATTTGAAATCAAATACATAGCAATATTGTTGCGTTTTATGCCGCTCTAGCACAGAAGCTCCGCGCTACCGCACAACGCCGAATACTGAGTGATTGCAGTTATCTGGCTGAATTATTTAAGAAGACAGGTGGCAATAATATTGCGCGTTATCAGAAACAAAGTTTCATTCAGACAAGCGCCGGCCGATCGCCCGCTACCATGAACATTTGACGTGATCGACTCCGCGATGGTTGAATGAGAGATTGAGGGAAAAAGGAGAACATAATGGAACCGGCAGGCGGAGAATACTGGATCGTCGAATGGATCTGCGATGGCGAAAGGGCAGTGATGCGATACGACGCCATGCTGGCAGGCAGGTGGATGGCATGCGGGGACGATGCGATCAATCACCCTGTCAGCTGCAGCGACGTCCGACCGATAAAACGCGTCGACCTGTACTGAAATTCAAAAAACTCTGCCGACAGAGTTTTTAAAAACTCTGTCGTTCCGGCCGGAAAGACTGGCGCGCCCGAAGAGATTCGAACTCCTAACCTTCTGATCCGTAGTCAGATGCTCTATCCAATTGAGCTACGGGCGCGCTGGGGGAGGCTTGAAGCGGGGTGACATTACGCGAAACCCCGGCCCCTTGCAAACGTTTTTTCCAAAGGCCGCGGCGGCGGCACGGGCCCCGCAAGGCGTCTTCCGGGCATGCCCGTTTTGCCTGTGCATTTCTTGCGGCGCGGCGAGTCTTTCTGTTGACTCATGGGGGCTTTAGGGTGATTTTTCAACCTTGACCTTGACCGGCTTGCCCGGATTGTCTAAAGATTTGACAAAAGACCGTATTTTTCGGCCAACAGCGGGATGATAATGACGCGTTTCACCATTGTTTCCAAGCCGCCCCGCGGGCTGCGGAGGGCTGGCGCCGCCGCGCTGGCCGCGCTGCTGGTATCCGCCCCGTTTTCTTCCGCCGCGCTGGCCGTGGAAACGCCGTCGGACATGGCCGCCGGCCAGGAGCCGCTGCCCCTCAATCTGCAGAACAGGATTTACACGAAGCCTTCGCCCGCCCCCGTCATCACCCCGGCGGAGGTCATGGACAATTCCTATTACAACAGCCAGAGCCAGACGGTCGTTGGCCAGAAGGTCCAGGGCCTGCGCCGCGACCTGGCCACGCTGCAGAATCGCATCGCCGACCTGGCCGGGACACTGTCCTCGCTTGAAAATTCGGGCCAGACTCAGGCCGCCGCCTATTACGCCAGCGTCGCCACGATCAGCACGCAGCTGCAGTCCGGAACCACCCCCGGCAACCCGCGCCTGGTCCAGAAGCTGACCGTCGCGCGCCAGAACCTGGAACAGCTGGGCGCCAGCGTCGCCACGTTCAACGACCTGTCGCAACAGATCACGAACGCTTCGTCCGCCGCGGCCTATATGCTGGAGACCGTCCGCGCGGCCTACAGCCTGTCCGGCGCGGTGGAGGAAGACCATGTCGAGCTGGCGAAACTGGAAGACGCGGTCAACAACACCACCGTCGTGATCGACCGCCTTCTGAACAACGTCAGCGACGACATCACCCGCACCACGGCCTACCTGGATACGGAACGGAACAACCTGCGCACCATGTCCGCCGCCGTCGAGACCGGCAGCATGTTCGGCAAGAGCCTGTCCAACCGCCCCTTCGCCAGCGCCACGCTGGCCAGCTTCTCCGGCCAGCCCGCGCTGCCGCCGCCGACGCCGATGACGGCGCCGTACAGCGCCACCGCACCGCAGGCCGGGAACAGCATGGGTTCAGGTTCCTCGCTTCTTCCGATGGCGGCCACCGCCGCTCCGCGTGCGCCGCAGGCGGGCATGCGCCCCCTGGTCAAGATCCGCTTCGACCGCCCCGATGTCGATTATGAACAGCCTGTCTATATGGCGGTCAACGAAGCCCTCAGCCGTTATCCCGACGCCCGGTTCGAACTGGTCGCCGTGCATCCGGGCAAGGGCAACGCCGCCCAGATCGCCATCGAAAGCACCAAGGCCCGCCGCTACGCCGAGCGTGTGCTCCGCAGCCTGACCAATATGGGCCTGGAGCTGGACCGCATCGACCTGTCCTACACCCCCAGCGCCGAAGCGACGAGCAGCGAAGTCCAGCTCTACGTCCAGTAAAGCGTTAAAACGTTCTGCGATTCGCTCAAATGCCCTGATCGCCGTTCCCGCCTGCGCATCGTGGCGCGGTGAGAGCGGCCCAAGGTCCGGAACCGTCAGAACGCTGTGTGATCAGCCTGAACCATTTTCAAGCTCATCTCCGGCCTGGCCGGGGATGGCCTATCCGTGACCGCGCATCGCATTGGAACGGCCTGAGCCTTACGGGTTGACGTTGTTGAAGAGGCGCTTCGGCTTTTCTATGCCGTAAAGCATGTCCGACCGCGCCGTCCGGTTGATGGAAGGCGCTTTCTCTTTCTTCCCGCCGTCTTTCGCCGTGTCGTCGGCGGGTGCAGGCTCCCTCTTCTTCCCTCCGGTTATTCTGGGGCTGGTTTTGCCGGGCGCGGCGGAGTTCGCACCGGATCCGGGTTCCGGCGTTGGCCCGCCATAGAAGACGGGGTTGTCGCCGGCGGCGTCCGCGTCATTGTCCGCTTTCGCCTTCATATCCCGCATCAGGCCGCGCTGGCGCAACGCATGGCTGGCGCGGGCATTCACCACATCGCGGTCCGACAGGACATCGTTCGCGCGGGCCAGCGCGGCCGCGGCCGACGCGTCGTCGGCGCGCGCGGCAGGCATAACGGCGCAAACCGTCCCCAAAACGATGGCGCCCAGAAACAGTTCCCTTACTACCATGACGATCATCCTTTCCTATCCCTGATGCGGCCTAGTATGGCAAAAAAACCGGCCTGGAGGAAGATTCCGTCGACCGGGGCACGTAAACCGGTATATTGCGGCGCGGCGCGGCCTCTTCGGGAAAGGCCTGGTCCGGCTGTGCCTTGTCATTCACCCCGGGAGTCTTTTCAGGCGCTTCCTGCGCGACGGACTCCCCGGTTTTTTCCGGCGCCATCAGGGAACCGTAAAAAAAACCCTTCTGCATCATGCAGTCCTGAAGAAGCCGGTCCTTCTCATCCGTGAACTGGAAGCTGCCCTTGCCGTCATAGGCTTCGGGCCCCCGGAGGCGGAGCGTCTTCATGCAGGCCGCCAGGGCCTCGTCCTGCGCCCGCGGCGGATACTCTTCCCTCACCGCGGCCTGCGCCCCCGCCGCCGCGACCGTCAGGCATGACATGACAATCAATATTCTGATCCGATGGTCCATGCCGGATAGTGTATCATACCTCCCGCCGGGCACGCCAAAACTTGCGGCGGACGGGGAAAGCGGGTATCTCTGGGGAAAGGCTGCCTCATGGGTTCCCGTAGCTCAGCTGGATAGAGCAGCAGTTTCCTAAACTGTTGGTCGGAGGTTCAAATCCTCTCGGGAACGCCATTTTCTGCCGTTTTTTGAGGGTCGTTTTTTCGACTTGTGCTATAAAATCGTATTTGTGCTATTGAACCTCCTGATTATTGTCAAAAGTCCACGGGATGAAAAGGCGTTGCAGCGGCCTTCGGTCGCCGCATTTGCTGCAGATGAAACGCAGCTGCTTGATGCGATGCGCGGCGCCATGCGTCTGCGCGATGACATAGGCCGGAAGGTAGTTACGATGCCGGCAGCGCGAACAGCGCAGAAGGAAAACACCGCCCTTCTGCACCAGTTCGGCAAGATAGTATGGCTTCGGCTGTTGGGGCATCCGTCCAGCATGGCGACCGGTCGAGAACAAATCAAGAACATTTCTTTTCCCTGTACCCTAGACCTTTACAAAGCGGACAAAGTTCATCCTTGCCGGATCCCCCAGGTGTATCCTTCGTCCACTGCCCGGTTTCATGGCAGGCGACGCAACCGTAGCGACGTGCGAAATCTGCAGGCGCACTACCGCCCACGCCACCAGCAAAGACAGCGGGTTGGTTTTTCGCGTACCAGGATGCTTTTTTAAATTCGCTCATTTCGCGGGCCTCACTCTTTCCGGTTTGCGGCGGTAGACGCGTTTCGTGATCCGGCTGTCGGCGTGGGCCAGCAGCGCCTGGGCATGTTCCAAAGTCTCGGCGTCACTGGCGCATTTCGCGCGCAGGTCATGTTCGGTGAACCGTTCTTCGACCTTCGTTTCGTCCAGCACCCGTTCCATGAAGCGTTGCCACATACTATCCCAGCCGGAATGCAGGCCGGTTTCCGGATCAACATAGCACCTTCCACGGCGCGTGCAAAACAACCAGGTCAGGCTGTGCACCGGACGCAGGGCGCGGATATCGGCGACGACAAGGCGCAGTTCTTCCGTCCACGTAAAAACGCGCGGCTTCCCGGTTTTCGACGTCGCGCTGTAAATCCCGTCTTCCCTGATATCGGCTTCGCGGATGCGCAGGATGTCGGCGCAGCGCAGGCCGATCAGCAGCTTCAGCTTGATATAGGCCTGAACCAGCTTCACGCTGCCTTTTTTCCGGCGTGCGTCCAGCATCAGGCATTCAAGGATTTCCCAGTCTTCGACGTAGCGGTCGCGCGCCTTGCCGGTTTCGATCCGTACTTCCTTCTTGAAAGGATGCCGGTCGAGATAACCCCACTGGACCGCCTTCGTATAGGCGTGGGACAGCAGCGCGATTTCCTGCTTCGCCGTGCGGGGCCCGCCGGTGGGCTTGCCGTGCCTGTCCGGCGGACCCTTGCGCTTGCGCTTTTCGTAATAGGTGTAGATATGGCTGGGCTTGATCGCCGTCAGCGGCATGTCGCCGAACACGGCGCGCACCGGGCGGATCACGCGCTGGTCCTGGCGCTGCGTCGTCACGCGCTTCGCCGGGATGACTTCCAGTGCGTAGCGGTCCAGAAGCTGGCCGATCGTCGCGGCCTTGTCCAGCATGCCGAGGCGTTCCGACCATGCCTTGTATGCTTCGGGCAGGGTCTTGCCGAGGCGGAACTGTTTCTTTCCCTCCCAGTAAGCTTCGAGCCCCGGCGGCACCATGTAGTAATAGGCGTTGTGGTAGTGCTTCCACCGCGACGGCAGGCCTTTGTTTTCCGCGTTCCGCTTCTTAGCCATTGTTTAAAGCGCCCCAGTTCGGTTCGGCATCCTTTACCGTAACAACGGCCACCTCACCGTCAAGCTGTTTCTCGACGTGCGACCGGGACACGATGATCTTCCCGTCCGGGCGGACCATGAACTGTACCCCCATCGTGCGCAGGACGATCTGCTGGGCCTGGCTGCGCACCTTGCCGGTGAGCGCCGCGATTTCGTCCGGTGTCAGGAAGATCGTGGTCATGCCGCCCCCCGGTGTTTCATTGCCTGCAGCAGGATGTCCTGCACCTCGCGCTTCGTCTGCAGCCGTTCGCGCACCAGTTCGTCCACGGTGTCGCGCGCCAGGATGTAGTGAATGAACACCGGGCGGTTATGCCCGGCCTGCAGCTGGCGGACCGGGCCGATCCGTTCGATGATTTGCTGATGCTCTTCGAGGTTCCAGTTTATCGAGAAGAAAGCGAGGATGTTTCCCCCGTCCTGCAGGTTAAGACCGTGCCCAGCGCTTGCCGGGTGAGCGAAAAGCAGCGGAATTTTTCCGGCATTCCAAGCATGTATGGTTTCAGGCCGATTATCCAGCGTGCGGCCCTTAGTAAAAGCATGCTGCAATCGCTCAAGATCGCTGCGAAAATGATAAGCCACCAGAACAGGCATCCCCGCAGACTCTTCGATAATGTCTTCCAGAACCCTGATTTTTTCATCGTGCACTTCCTTCCACGTCTGCGCTTTTTCATCGACATAGGCCGCGCCGTTCGCCAGCTGCAGGCACTTCATGGTTTTCGCCGCCGCGTTGGCCGCTTCGACCGGGTGGGTTTCGATCTCCATGAACATGCGGCGTTCCATATCCTTGTAAAGAACACGGGCGGCGGGCGGCAGGTCGACGCCGATCACATTGACGATGGGTTCGTCCAGGTCGAAATAGTCGGCTGCGTCCAGCGACACGCAGATATCCTTCAGCCTGTCTTCGATCTGTTCCTGGGCGAAAGGCAGTGGGTCCATGCTCCAGCCGTCAAAACCCTTCGTGAACCAACGGTCGGAAAACGCGGTATAGCTGTTACCGAGGCGGGCGCCTGCGTCCAGAAACCAGACTTGCCCCCACAGGTCCTGCAGCCCGTTCGGCGACGGCGTACCGGTCAGTTCGACAAAGCGGTCGCAGTGGGTGTGCGCGACGCGGGCCAGTTCCTTCGCCCGCCGAGTGCCCTGGCGCAGGCGGAAACCTTTCAGCTTCGTGCTTTCGTCGGACACGATCATGCGGAACGGCCATGGCCTGCCCTGCCTTTTCAGTTCGGCGATCAGCCAGGGAATGTTTTCATAGTTCAGCGTATAGATGTGGGCGCGTTCGGCCAGCGCCTTCCGGCGCTGCTTTTCCGTCCCGATCACCGGCACGATAGACAGGCCGCTCAGGTGTTCCCACTTCGCGACTTCATCCGGCCAGGTGCTGCGCGCGACGCGCAACGGGGCCAGCACCAGCGCCGGTTCGTCCAGGCTGATATAGCCCGCCAGCATCAGCGCGTCGATCGCGGTCAATGTGGCCGACGTCTTGCCGAGGCCCATGCCCGCCCAGACGCCGCAGCGCCTCACGTCCAGGATGTGGTTCGTGATGACGGGCTGGTATTCGCGGGGTTTGTAAGCCTGGCGGGTCATACCAAGTCTCCGTAAGCCGCCTGATCATTTAGCCATAAAACTTCAGTACGATGCTGTGCCCCATCCGCGCGTGCCGCAGTCTCTATCCGCTGCCATTGGCGGAACAGTCCCTCATATAGAGGGCTTGCATAACCGGAAAGCACGACCGCGCCTTTAAGCTTTCCTAAAAAATCTGCCAGTTCTTCATGATCGAAGTCCGTCATTTCATGACGATAGCCATGCCGGGGGCTGGCCCGTGTTGCCAGAACATACGGCGGATCAACATAGTGGAGGGTGTCAGGACCATCGTGTTTTGCCATGACCTCTTTCGCGTCCCGGTTTTCAATTACGACGCCTCGCAAGCGGTCGATCAGCAAGTCAAAAACATCCGCGTAATTTTTCCAGTCGTGCGCTGGTGTCGTCCCGCTGCGATTTGAATTTGACCTAAATCCGGTCGTGCCTTTTTCTGCACTTACGGCGTTGCTACCATAGCCCATAAAGGAACGGGCTATCGTGCGCCTTGCCTGTTCAATCGGATCCGAGGATCGATTATAGCTTTCTCGAAATTCATCCCTAGAAAAAGGCGTCAATGTAAGAAGGCGCTTTAATTCCTCGCCTGCATCCCGCGTCATGCGGAAAACATTTACAATCTCTGCGTCCAGATCATTGTAAACTTCGGCATAGCTGCGCGCTTTCCTTAAAAGCACACCTCCGCCGCCGCCAAACGGTTCAACGTAAATCCGGTGTGGTAAGAAATGCGATATTATCCATGGCGCTATGCGCCATTTCCCGCCGTGGTATCTTACGATTGGTCTTTTCATCCCGCGATCCGTTGCATGAACCAGTCGACGCCTTCCTTGCAGTCGATCGTGTGGACGGATATGTCGTGCAGGTTCATCAGCCCGTGTTCGCGGACCTGATGGCTTTCCAGCTTCCTGCCGGGCGCCTTCAGTTCGACGAAGTGCGCGCCGTTCAGGAACACGATCCGGTCGGGCGCGCCACGGCGGCCGATCCAGCGCAGCTTGCGCACCTCGCCGCCATAGTCGCGGACCCGTTGCACCAGATAGGCTTCGATCTCCCTTTCACGCATCGGTTTTCCCCCCAGGCGGGTTGCGGATTTCGACGACGCGCAGGTCGCAGGGCACGCCGCTGAGGTCGATCGCCTGGTCGATCCATTCGCGCAGAATTTCCCTGCTTGTTTCCTCCGGGCTGGCGATTGTCACAACTGCTTTATCGAATATCTTTTTATTTTGCATTTTTGGTATCCTCGTTTTTCACCGGCGGCATCAAAAAATACCCACGTTTCTTTAGCGCTGCGATCAAGCGGCACGCCCCAAGTTCATAGCGATCGGCATCAGCTTCCTTCGCATCACCCCATGGGTTTCTGACCTCAAGCAATACGCGCGGTGGTATTTCATCCCACATAGCTTTAATCCTTTCTGTAACGCATGGCTTCGAAACCGCCCGCCGCCAACGGCATATCGGGCGCCCAGTCGGGATTGCCGGCCAGCAGCGACCCCAGATGATCGGCGTTGAATTCAGGCGCGTCGTCCGCCTCCGTGATAAGTTCGTCGTGGACAGTCAGCAGGATGCCGTAACCCTCCGCGTCGATCAGCGGCATGTTCCACGCCATGACGTCGCGGGCGCCGGACTGGCATATGTTTTCGAACAGCTTGCCGCCGTAAGTCTTCTGCCGCTTCCATTGCCGGGAGTAAGGGCTTAACCCCATATACGTGATCTGCTGGCCTTCGAGACGCGGCGACGCGTAGGTCAGGCTGTGCCCGGACGGCAGGATCAGGCGCAGCCAGGCGCCCTTGCACACGACCTGCACCCGGCGGCACTGCACCGGAACACCGGGTTTCAGGATCGCCTTCGTGACGGCCTTCGACAGTTCAGGCCAGTAGGATGAAATCGCGGGATGCGCCCGGCGCCACAGCCGCTTCAGCGCGTCCATGGTCATGAACGTCCGGTCGGGCAGGCCGAACGTCGACCGGCGCTGTTTCTTCGTCCAGTCCAGATAGCCTGATGCTTCCAGCTGCACGTCGGGCGGGATCAGCGGCCAGGCGACGGCGGACAGGTGTTCAAGATCGATGCGGTAGGTCGCCGCCCCGGTGAGGAACGCCCCGACGCCGCCTTCGTATTGCAGCATCAGTTCCATGACCTTGCCGATCTGGCGCTGGTCCTTCGTTACCGCTTCCGGCGCGACGTTGAACGCGCGGGCATAGGCCTTGATATAAAGGTCCGGGCCGACGCGAAGATAATCACCCTTTCCGTCGGGTATATAGCAACCGTCTTCATCCAGCCGGTAGGTGTCGTAATCACGGAACGCCTGCAGCTTCCAGTCTTCCCCGGCCAGCCACGCGGCCATGCGCCCTTCGATGTTCGCAAGGTCCGACACGACCAGCTTTTTTCCTGGACGCGGCACGATGACGCCGCGCAGGCAGGACCCGGTCATCGACATGACGTTCCGTTCGACCAGGTCCAGGCAGTCCAGCTTGACCGCACGGATCGCCGCGTCGATATCGTCCTGTTCGTGCGCGGGACGGGGCAAATTCTGGGGCTGGAACAGGCGGCCGGACCAGCGGCGCGTACGGCTGGCGCCATCATATTGCAGCGACCCGCGCAGGACGCCGTCCGACGACATGCATTCCAGCAGCTTTTTATACTTCCCGGTGCTGGTGGCGCTGGCCTCCAGGCGCACGGCGATCAGTTCCTTCACGGCACGCGGCAAATCCGGGTCGTTCAGCCGGCGTTCCAGCGTGTCCTTCTTCAGGTCCGGCAGGTCGACGCCATGATATTCAAGGATATACTGCAAGAGTTTGTCGCGCTGCGTCGCCTTTTCGACGACACCGTCGGTCAGTTCGACCGTCTGTTCCTTCAGGCTTTTTTGCGCCCGGTCGATGGCGACGATCGCGCCGCGCACCAGGTCGACGTCGACCGCGAAGCCGCGGTCGTTGATCGCCTGGTCCAGTTCCCAAAGAGTGCGGTCGTCGCCCTGGCGCAAATTCGACAGTCCGGGTTTCGCCGTGTAATTCCATTTCGGCATTTTCGCCATAAGGGCGCGCATGGCGGTGATGTCCCGGCCGGCATAGTCGATAAAGCGCTGCCAGTCCTCCGGGTGGGTTTCCCGCGTCGCGCGGCGCAGCTTCCGGTTCTTCGGTCCCGGCTTGCAGAACAGGTTGATCAGCGCCCGGCCTTCCTTGTCCTTCGCTTCGTCGGCGCCCAGCCCGAAAATATCGCACAGCGCGCCGAGACTGCCCGGCAGGGCGTGGGCCAGCGCCTGCACCATCGTGTCGTGGATCTGGGCGACCGGGATGTCGATCCCGAAGTGATGTCGGATCATCGTCCGGTCGAAGGCGCTGTTGTGAAAGACTTTCTGCACGGACGGGTCCGTCAGGGCATCGCGCAGGTTGTCAGGCAATTTCTCGCCCGCTGTGAGGTCCAGCACCTGGACAGGATCGTTACCGAAGGCGTAGGCGAACAGCATGATCTCCACGCCTTCGGCATAGCGGTGCGTCCCGCATTTGATCGGCACGTCGCTGTAAGTCTCCGTGTCCAGGTACAAAGCCTGCATGGCTATCCCTCCGGGCCATGCAGCTTCGCTACGCCAACCATCATGCCGCCGCGCGTCAGGACGACCAGATCGTCGGGAAAATATTCACCCGGACGGACCGCCAGATTGAACAGGGTCATGACGCAGGGCGTTTCGCCGCAGCCCCCGGCCCGCGCGACCTGATCGAACACGGACCGGGCACAGATCAGTCCGTCGAAAATTGTCCCGTCGGCGCGGCCTGCTTCGGTAGCTGTACGCAGCAGACGCGTGCGAATGTCGCGGATGATCGTCATGACGTTTTGTCCTGGTTATGGATGAAACCCCAGGCTTCCGCCTCGCTGGCGAAGCCGTCATGGGCTACGAACCCCCGGCTTTCCGGATACAGGCTTTCATCCGTCGCCCAGCCGTTCTTCGTGCGGTACGGGGCGGTGAAATCCAGTGACCGGCGGGGTGGCGCCTCCACAGGCACAGCGGGTTTATCGGCGCAGGGTGTAGAACGCTGCCGCGGACTATCAAGGTCCATGTATCTCAGCAGCGCACCGGCGAACGGGTCAGGAATGTGGTGGTACCCACCGCCCACCCTCAGCGTGACACAGTTTTCATCACCGCTTAACTGGCCTTGATCCCATACGATATGAACGGCGTCGGTCATTTCGACACCCATCCGTTTTTCACGTTGTACTGATGGACGGCGTCCCGGCGGTGCAGTTCGCGGTCGATCCCGATCGGCAGCACGAAGGCCGTGAAGAGGAACATCAGCAGGAAAAAGCCGAACGCAGCCAGAAAGTTACGCAAAAATTCCTTACGCATTGCCGCCTCCTTTACGTTTCCGGATTTCGTCGTTCAGATAGAAGACCGCCTTTTCAAGGTCTTCGATCGCCCTGCCCTTCAGGTCGGCGCGCCAGATGTATTTGACGGCGTTGCCGAGGTTGAAGCCCATGTGCCGGGTGATGTCGATGCATTCCACGCCGGACGGATGCTGGGTATAATGCGATGGATGGTTGACGGGATCGCTATGCTGGCCGCTGCCGCCATGACCATCCATGATGTTTTCGATATCGTCAGAGGTCATTGTAACGTTAACGATGCCAGCGCGTTTCTCCTGCCGGCATGGCTCACAAAAAAGATAACCGTCAGGCGACGCGTTTCCGCATTTCATGAAATTCGCGCACGGCCCAGCCATATCACCCTGCCTTCCGGGCGTGGCGCTGGGCCGGTTCGATGGCGTTGCGCACGATCATTTCCCAGCGCTGGTCTTTGGTCATCGCGCCGATCGCCACGGATTTCTTGTTCCGGACGCGCAGGCCTTTCGTCGGATGTTTCTGCGCGACATGCGTGACGAAGCTCAGGCGCGACGTCATGACCGCCTCGAACTGGCGGCGGTTTTCCGCTTCCAGCACCGTGCCGGGTTTCAGGTTGTGGCCGTGCTTCAGAACGCCGCGATGCAATTTTCGGGAATAGGACACTTTAAAAATCCTTTTTCATGGATTGAAATCGTTTTTCACGGAAGGCTTCCGCCGGCGCGGCGCGGGATCATCCCTAACCCGCGACCGCACCGGCGAAACGGTTATGCGACGTCGGCCAGTTCTTCGTCCTCCGTCGACAGGTCGTCAAAGTCGTCAGGCGTTGCCGGGCGGCCGCCGGTGAAGGCGTCGCCGTCGCGGTAGAACTGGATGCCTGTCAGCCCGGCGCTTATGCCATTGCCGGAATTCGTGTAGGCGAAGATTTCGATGGTCGCGTTCACATAGCATCCGGCGTATGGCTTGCCGTCGGCCTGGGTCAGCGGGCTTTTATCGCGATCGATGATCAGAGGGCGCGATTTGCTTTTGGCCGACAGGGACATATGCCCTTCGTAACCGTCGTAATCCTTCAGGTCGCCGTCCTGGAAGCAGAACTTGTTCGGGTTGCCCCGGATACCGTCGACGACGGCCTTCCCCTTCGCGCTCCACTTGCTGCGTGCCACCTCCATGATCGCGGCGTCGATTTCCTTATGCAGCGCGCTGCCTTTTTCGATCAGGAAAGACGCCCCGAATTTCGGTTCGTCGCCGGGTTTGAAAGCTTTCGCCTCGAAAAGATCAGGGAAGGACAGGCGGACGTTTTTCAGTTTCAGCTCCATGGTAGTTTCCTTTCGGTTTCAGGGTTAAACGAGGTCGGCGAATTCCGTTTCGACCGTCATGTCCTCGAACTGGTCGATCAGGGGCTTCGCGTCGATTTCAGGGCGTTTGTCGCTTGCGGGCGCGACGGTCGTCTGGCCGTCCGGACGGGCGATCAGGGGCAGCAGACGTTTCCAGCGGCGCTGGTTGTCCTTCAGCAGCTTTTCCGCCTTCGCCGGGGAAATCAGTTTGAAGGAATACATTTCTTCCTTTTTCAGGCGCATCGACTTCATCAGGTCTTCGACGGCGTTCCTGTCCGTCCAGTCGCGGTTGCCCTTGCGCCCTTCGACCAGCTTGTATCCCGGCACGGCGTACCCGGCCTGCAGTTCGGCTTCCGCCCGCCCCCGGACCGCGCGGCACCAGTCTTCGACCAGGTCGACCGCGTCCATGAATTCCGCCAGCTGATGCAAGGGCACCAGACCGCGATCGATGCGCGCCGTCGACGCCTTTACTTTGGGCGCCACCTGACCTTCGACCGCATCCAGATCGTCGAACTGGTCGATGACCGTGCCAAGGGCCTTTTTGCTATATGCCGGGCAGATGCCCTTGGCGCGGCAGAAGAAGCAGTGCTTGTTGCCGGGGAAGAGCGAGAGGTATTCGGCGGACATGCCGTGCTTAAAGCGGTCGATTTCGATTAAAGCCTGTTGCGCCCCGGCTTTCAGGTCGTCGCCAAAATTGATCAATGTCTGCGCTTCGACCGGCCAGCTGTCCATGAAATCCCGGCGGGGCATATGGATGAACAGTTCGACGGTCGCGATATCGGCGATCGCGCCGAACCAGTCCAGCGCCGCCGCGCCGTAGGTCATCAGCTGCCGGTTCTGCACGGCGGAGACCGGCACGCCCTTGCCGTATTTCAAATCGTGGACTTCCAGCAGCGCCGAACCATCAGGAGCTTCCGCGAGGATGATCGCGTCGGCCGTTCCGAACTGACCCGGCACGCCCAGCACGCCGCTGGTATCGACCTTCTGTTCGACGTAGAGGTTGACGCGCAGGCCGCGATCGACCAGGCGTTCGACATTGCCCTTTACGGCGTCGACGTAGACCTGGACCGCGTCGCACATGTCCTCATCGGCTTCGAACCAGAAAGTCTGCTCTTCCAGCGTGCCCTTGCGTTCGACGACTTCGATCATCCGGCCCTGATATGCGTAGGCGTAGAAGCGCCCGTCGGACAGCGCCCATTGCGCCAGCTGGTGCGCGGCGGATCCTTCAGCCGCGTATTTCGAAACTTTATCGGGGCATTGCTCTTCCAGCGCCAGCGATCCGGGACAGGCCAGGATGCGTTCCATCTTCGACGGGGAAAAGCGGGCGTGTTCGGTGTCGCTCATGACACGCCCGCTTTCTTGATTTCAGCCAGGAGCTTGTCGGCGACCTTCTGCTGTTTCTCTTCATCCAGATGACTGAAACGCTCTACGCCATGAGCACGCAAAACCTCTTTCGTTTTAACAGGGCCAAATACGTAAACGTGCTTAAGGACGATGCGCTTATGTTCCGAGCTGATAGGAGGAAAAATGCTATCCATCACACCGCTCCCTGCCCTGCAGCAAGACGCCGGTAGTGGTCGGCGTGCTGGAAATGGGCGTGCATGGCGCCCGCGTCGAAATTGCGTTCGGCCTGGACGGCCAGGGCTTCGTGACTGTTGATGACCTGGTGGATCGTGCCGCGGACGACGATATCGCCGCAGACGGACACGATGGCGGGCTTCTGATGCCGGCGGGGGTTTTTACGGTTCATGGGATTTTTCTTTCCTAAAGGTGAATATGCGGGGCTGTTTATTGCGCGCCGCCCCGCAAGCGCGTTCCTTTAGGAGGAAATCAGGCGACTTCATCTTCGGCATCGGCGGCCGTCGCCCGGTCGATCGCCTGCAGGTAGTCGTAATAATCTTCGGGCTTCAGGTCCTTGGCGGTGGTCACGCCGAACTTTTCGAAGATCGGGGCCATGAAGTCGCGGCCATGGTCCTTGACAGTCGCCAGCGTCTTTTCGCGGACGGCTTCATACGGGATCGCTTCGTCAGCACCCTGCTCCGCCTCTTCGGCGGCCGGAAGAGGCTCGGCTTTCGCCGTCGCTTTCTTCGGGGGCGCTTTCTTCGGTTCGACTGTTTTGGTTTCGGCCTTGTCCGGCGCGGCGCCGGTCGCCGGGCCAGCATTGAGCAATGCGGCGCTGGACAGGGCGGCGGTAAAGGCTTTCAGGGCGGCAGTGTTTTCCTGCACGGCGGCTTCGAGGGACATTGGTGGGTTCTCCATAAAGAGTGTTCACTATTTATGGATTGCATTCTGCTTATAGCGAATTTTAATGTCAATATAAAAAATTCGCTATAAGCAGAATTTTCTTTGCTCGGGAATTTATGATGTAAATACGGGCTTATATTAGCTATTTACAGATGTACGCTCTTCCAGCAATCGAAGTGCCGCCGACTGATGAAGAGCTAGCAGTGTCAAAATACACAGCATTAGCGCCCATTTTTTGCGCAGTATTGATAGCCGTCTGCGAAGCGGCAGCAAGTGCAGGGCCTTCGAAATCGCCGTAGAAAGGGGAATGCCCGTTCACGGAACCTTTGTACTGGCAATTGCCCGGAACCCATTTAAGCATCCGAACACCGCTTTTCTGAAGGTAAAAATCAGGTTGATGTACTTCGACTTTTTGCTTTGCCACAAAACCTTTTGAGCGCAAACATAAATATTGAAAACGCGAAGTATCTGCACTATCAGCAGTAATATTTGCTAAACTTGTTCCTAGATTTGATTGCGCCCTTCCATACTGCTGTAAACTGTAACCCGGTGTTGGGTAAGCAGGTACATAATTGTTGTTTACGATTATTTCAGTACCTTTTGGCATCATCATGCTTCCCATTTCGCATTCAGCCGCTGCGCGCTCATAATCTTCAAGACTGGCGCCGGGTTTTTCGAAGGTTCGCACAATATCCAAAGCGCCCGATCCAGCGCATGCTGATAGCCCGACGGTGGCAACGCATATTAAAACTTCTTTTCTCATAGCCGTTTCTCCATTTTGTAAGACCCGACCACAACGGCAACGATTTCGACGCTTTCCACGTCCGTCGTTTCGGCGCAGGCGTGCGGCCAGTGAATATTTACCGGTTCCCTGAAGCGCGGATTATCGGAGCGCGGCAGCAGCTGCGCCGTCTTGCCTTTCACGACCAGTTCCTTGACGGTGGATTCCACGATCCCCGCCCGCTGGCGGTGGACGATCACGTTATCGCCGGACTTCAGGGCCAGCGGGTATTCCATCAGGGGAATAACGATCAGCACCGTTCCTTCGGGATAGCGCAGGTTCATGCTGTCGCCCTTTACCGCGACGCCGTAGCAGCTTTTCGCCCAGCTGTCGATCGCAGGCACGGCCAGCGTGTATTGATCCTCTTCCGGCCAGGCCGTGCTTTCATGCCAGACGCCCGCCTGCACCTCGCCCATGACGCGGACAGGGGAAATGTGATGTTCAAAACTAATCTTGCTAGGGATCCGCTTTAGTTTGTTTTCATTGGTGGCGGCTTCGTATTTTATGTCCGCACCATCCTTCATAAGGTTGCTATGTACGGCTTCATTCCGTAAAAGCTGCCACGCTTCGACTTTTAGTGCCTTTGCTACGCTATCAATATGATCAGAATTCCAGCGGCGGTTCCTGGTTAAATTCAGCAGCTCGTTTAGATAGCTGACCTGCATGTCAATTTCCTCGGCCAACCAGCGTTGGCTTAGGTTTTTATCTTTTAAGAGTTCACGAACTCGTTTCGATATCGTCTCATCAGAACTTCGCATATAAAGAACTTTAATCCTACAGAGCAGTTTTTGGCATATTCAAATAGTGAATTTTCGTGTTGACGATGTTTGCTAATGGTGTTCATTATAAGCGAACACTTTCTTAGACGCGGATCGCGTATGCACCCCAAAGACTGGCGCAAATCCAAGAAACTGACGCTGAAAGGGCTTTCGGCCCTGATGGCGGGTATCTCCGATACGTATCTGTCCGAAATCGAACGCGGCGTGAAACCGCCTTCCGGACGTGTCCTGCAACTTTACTTTGAACTTTCAAAAAAGCGTGTAACGCCTTCTGATTTCCCGAAAAAGCTAACAGTTACGGAAAGCCAGTAAGCCCTTTTACGGAAACAGTCAAGAAAATAAAGCAAAGGTAAAACTCATGCCCGATATCAAATCCCTTCTGACCGACGCCAAAGCCGAAATCGAAACCCTGCGCCACCGCAACGAAATCCTCGCCGCGAAAGTGGAAGTGATGGACCTGTTCGAGATGATGCTGCGCACGTCGCCTTGTTACCCGACACAAGGTTGCGGCCGGGACGTCGTATTCGACCTCGAATGCGAACTGCACAAATTGAAAACAGGGGCGCCGCCGCAGGACAGTCACGAAACGTCGCATACCGTGGAAATCAGCGGGACAGCCAGCCACGAAATGTCACATACCGTGGATATCAGCAGGCTCTACCCCGGTACGCGTAAACCGGAAGAAACCTGAAATAGTCCTATCCAAGGGTATCCAAACCCAGCGGCGGCGACCTTCCGAAAAAAGGTTCTTCCGTTTTCATCACAAGTTACGTCCGGGGTCGCCGGGTATGTCCAGGAGCCGTCAGGCTCTAAAGACCGGCGCCCCTCCGCAGGGTTTGGATCCCCCGGACGTTTTCATGAAAGGAAGAAAGCCATGCCCGACTGGGATAAACTTCAAAATTTCGCAGAGCATGCGGCCTGTTGCTACGCAGACAACGCCCGCGTCTGCGTCGATAAGAAATTTCCAGACTATCCGCCGGAAGCGAAAGCGACGATCGTTGCGGCAATGATCAAGGCGGCAGCGGATGAATTCCGTACGGCAGCCTTCGTTCATCTTGCTGAAAGGTTCTTCGAAAAACAAGAACCGGCGCTCGGTCGCTTCGATGAAAGCGAAGACGGTGAAGACGGTACCGAGGACGCGGAATAGGCCATGACGCTGGACCCCGCCCTTCTGCTGTCTCCTATTCTCACCCGCGTCCGCACCGACATCAGCGCGGCCAAGACACGCGAAGGGCGGGTTTTCCGCACGAACGACGCGATAACGCCGGCCCGCCTGCTGAAGCATCTCAATGGCGGGCCGATGCGCGGCGTCTACCCTATCCGGCCCGGCAGCTGCGAATGCCGGGTCGCTGTCCTCGATCTCGACTCCCATAAAGGCGAAACCGCATGGGACGACATGACGGCCGCCGCCGTGCGCGTCATCGCCGCCTGCGCCGCGCAAGGATTGAAAGCGACGCCCTGGCGATCGTCCGGCGGCAAGGGCATCCATCTGTATTTCCTATGGGACGAACCGCAGGACGCCTACAGCCTGCGCCAGGCGCTGCGTGTTATTCTTGCCGGGACAGGCTTCCGCGACGGCACGGCAGGCGTCGCCCGCGGGGAAATCGAAATCTTTCCAAAACAGGACAGCGTCGCCGAGGGCGGCTTCGGCAACCAGTTTTTCCTGCCGCTGGCCGGAAAAAGCGTACCCCTTGAACCTCTATTAGGCCTGGACCCTACGGACCGGGATTACGCAGCAACGCTGGACTGGCCTGTGTCGGATCCCGTACCGGTTCTGGAACGCCCGGCGGTCGCGCTGCCCCCGGCCCCGCGCGAATTGCAGTCAGCGGATCTGGAAAAACTTCGCATGATGCTGACTTTCATCAAACCCGATGCGGCAGGCGATTATTCCTATGACCTCTGGATCAACAAGGTCGGGCTGGCCCTGCATCATGAAACGCAGGGCAGCGACGACGGACTGGATCTGTGGGACGAATGGAGCGCGCGCGGCCATAGCTATCCAGGCCATGATGTCTGCAAATATAAATGGTCGACGTTCAGCGGCAACACGAACAGGCCGACGACGGTCGGCACGCTGAAGCGTCTGGCGCGGGACGGCGGTTATGTCGAAGACCGGACGGGGGATTTCGAAGACCTTGACGCGCTGGAAGGAAAACCTGAAAAAACAGGCGATGACGACGAACCCGATCCGGTCGTCTTTCCCCATCCCGCCGACTGGTGCTTCATCGCCCGGAAGCTGCTGAACCAGTCTCTGGTCGGCGGCGACGGCGTCCTGACCACGCGCTATGTCCAGAACGTCTGGTACCGTTATAACGGGCAAGTGTACGAAGAGCGCGAACCCGAAGCCATGCGCACGATGGCGCGCCGGTTCCTGGACACGGCTTATAAACGCAATCCGGCGAAACCCATGCAGCCCGCCATGCCCTACATGCCCTGCGACAAGGCGGTCCAGGAAACCCTGTCGGCGCTGAAGACCGAAACCTATGCCGAGAAATGCAGCGCCCCGGCCTGGCTGGACGGACGCCCCGACGCCGCCGACTACGCCGTGATGACGAACGGCCTGCTGCATCTGCCGACGCGCACGCTGCACCCGCATACGCCGCAGCTGTTCAGTTTCAACGCCATGCCCTTCGCCTGGCAGCCGGACGCCGGCGCGCCCGCATGGCTGGAATTCCTCGATAGTCTGTGGGGCGACGATCCGGAAAGCATCGACACGCTGCAGGATATGTTCGGCTATCTCGTTTCGGGCGACACCAGCCAGCAGAAGATGTTCCTGATCAAGGGACCGCCGCGTTCGGGAAAGGGCACGATCGCCCGCGTCCTGCGCGAACTGCTGGGCGCCCATAACACGGTCAGCACGTCCTTCGCGCAGCTGGCGAACGACTGGGGCATGGAGCCGCTTGTCGGAAAGCTGGCGGCGTTCCTGCCCGAAGCGCGCAACACCGGCGGGCGCGGCCACAACAACCTGCAGGTCGCCGTGGAGCGCCTGCTGTCCATATCCGGCGAGGATGAAATGTCCGTGCCGCGCAAGCATATCGGCAACTGGAACGGCTACCTTAAAGTCCGCTTCGTGATGCTGGCCAACGCCGTACCGGGGCTGGGGGATTCGACCAACGCCTTCGCCAGCCGGTTCATCGTCCTGGAAACCGTGAAATCGTTCCTGGGGCATGAAGACGACACGCTGACCGCGCGCCTGCTGGCCGAGCTGCCGGGCATCTTCCGCTGGGCGCTGGACGGCCGCGACAGGCTGAAAGAACGGCGGCGGTTCATCCAGCCGCAATCCGGCGCGAAGGCGCTTGACGAACTGGCCGACGCGAACAACCCGGTTCGCGCCTTCGTGCGCGACGAATGCGAGGTCGGCGATCATGAAATCGCGAAAGAAGAGCTGTGGCATGAGTACAGGCTGTGGTGCGACAAGGTCGGCCGCGTGCCCGGAACGTATCAAACTTTTTGCGGAACGGTGATCGAGACTTTCGGACCGGCGGGGATCGTGGCGGTCGATAAGAGAATGGGTAAGGACAAAATCAAAATCTTTCGCGGCCTACGCGTAAAAAATTGCGCGTTCGACGATGTTGCCTAGCTTTTGTCCCGCCCTGTCCCTGCCTGTCCCGCCCTGTTTTGTATTGCAATGTGTCTAGAGAATAGAAATGAAAATAAAATATATAAGATATAAGGGTTACAATAAGGTTTCAGGTCGGGACAGTCGGGAAGCCGGGGACAAACCGAACACGCAAAAATTTACGCGTTTCCCTGTCGATGCGCCCTCCGAAAAGAGGGTCTGGCCATGACACGGGGCAAGATCATCGGTGTGGCGGGACCGAAGAACACGCCGATCGGCGAGGACCATCACAACGCGAAACTGACCGACGCGCAGGTCGAAACGATCCGCGACCTTTACGACCAGGGGTTCGGATACCGCGCCATCGCCCGCAAGCTTGACCTCAAGCGGTCCACGGTCCGCGATATCTGCACCTTCCGGCGGCGCGGCTGCACGCCCGACGGCTATCGCGTCCGGCAGGCCGACACCGCGGTAAAACCTCCGCCTACGTTTTTTGCGGGGGCAAAAAACCGTATGCTAGCAGAAGAACGGGAAACGATGCGCGAATTTGCACGGGAAGGAATGACAGCAAAGCAAATCAGCGAAGTTACTGGTTATTGCTACAATACGGTTCGCAAGGCTTTGCTAGAAAAAACAGAAACGGATTTTATTATCGATGAAGTTTTTGACGATATGCTGGGTTAGGGGGCGGTACGCGTAAATCGTGATTATTCGGCTAGCGTCCTGTCATGGACGAAAAAGCCGCCGCCGAAATCAAGATCAAATTCCTGACCGAACTGCGTGAAACCTGCAATGTCGGCAAGGCGGCGGAGAATGCCGGCGTCGACCGTTCGACGATCCGGCGCTGGCGCAACGCCGACGAAAAATTCGCGGGCCAGGTCGACCAGGCCAAGAAGGACGCGGTCGAAGCGCTGGAAGACGAAGTCCACCGCCGCGCCTTCCAGGGCACGCTGAAAATCGGCAAGCAAGGCGCGTATCTCGAATACAGCGACACGCTGGCGATCTTCCTGCTGAAGGCCCACGCGCCCGAAAAATACCGCGAAATGACGCGCACGGAAATCACCGGCGCGAACGGCGAACCGCTGAACGCGACGAACGAGCAGATCGCGAACAAGCTGGACGCGATCATGGAAGCCGCGAAAGCCCGCCGCCAGGCCGTTCAGGCCAGCCGCGCCGCCGCGCGCGAACCCGACGATGACTACGCAGACCTGTGCTGAAGGCGACGGATGGCTGGACCTGCTGCCCTATCTGACGAAATCCGAACGGGCCTATGTCGAACAGGTCTTCGCGACAAGCCGCCCTGTCTGGGAAACGCATCCCGCCAACGTCCCCCAGCAGATGGCCTATGCCAGCATGGCGGACGTGATCGGGTACGGCGGGGCTGCAGGCGGCGGCAAGACCGATCTCCTGTGCGGGTCCGCCCTGACGCGGCACCAGAAATGCCTGATCCTGCGCCGCGAAGCGACGCAGCTGACGGGGATCATCGACCGCTTCACCGAAATCCTCGGCAACCGCGACGGCTACAACGGGCAGGAAAAGATCTGGCGCCTGAAGGCCGACGGGAAGAACCCCTACCGGCAGATCGAATTCGGATCGACGCCGCACGCCGACGACTGGAACAAATACCAGGGCAGGCCGCACGACCTGCTGGGCTTCGACGAAGCCGCGAACTTCCTGGAAAGCCAGGTGCGCGCGCTGCTGGGCTGGGTGCGGTCCGTCGACACGAAACAGGTGTGCAAGGCGATCCTGACCTTCAACCCGCCGACGACGGTCGAAGGCCGCTGGATCATCGATTTCTTCGGGCCGTGGCTTGACATCAAACATCCCAATCCCGCGAAGCCCGGCGAACTGCGCTGTTTCGCGACGATCAACGGCAAGGAGGTCGAAGTGCCCGACAAGACGCCTTTCGTCGCCTTGCCGAACGGCGACCGGCTGTACGACTTCGACCCGCGCGACCACAAGCCGACGGACATCATCATCCCGAAAAGCCGCACGTTCATCGCGGCCCGCGTGACTGACAACCCTTACCTGATGGGAACCGGATACATGTCCCAGCTGCAAGCCCTGCCTGAACCGTTGCGCAGCCAGATGCTGAACGGCGATTTCCGCGCCGGCATGAAAGACGATCGCTGGCAGGTCATCCCGACAGCCTGGGTGGACGCGGCCATGGCGCGCTGGGAGGAACCGAAATGCAAGCCGCCCATGGACAGCCTGGGCTGCGACGTGGCACGCGGGGGCGACGACAACACGATCATCAGCCGCCGCCACGGTATGTGGTACGACCGCCTGCTGGTCTATCCCGGCACGGAAACGCCGAACGGTCCCGCCGTTGCGGGCCTTGTGATCAGCGCGGCGCGGGACAACGCACCCGAACATATCGACGTGATCGGCGTCGGGTCGTCCCCTTACGATTTCCTGGTCCAGGCTAACCAGCCTGTATACGGCATCAACGTGGCGGAGGCGGCCCTGGGAACCGACAGGTCCGGACGCCTGAATTTCAAGAACCAGCGATCGCAACTGTGGTGGCGCATGCGCGAACTGCTGGACCCGGAGAACAACACGGGCATCGCCCTGCCCCCGGACAAGGATTTGCGGACAGAACTGTGCACGCCGCGCTGGGAGCTGCGCGGGAAAATCATCGTGGTCGAAAGCCGCGACGAAATATTCGAACGCCTGAAAAGATCCGTCGACCGCGCCAGCGCGGTGATCCTCGCATCAATCGAAACGCCGAAGGTCGCGATGCGCCTGGTTCCCGTCGGCAACCAGCGCCTGCAGGCCTACGATCCGCTGGACGCCGTGGGCGGTACGCGTGAAACGTCATCCGGTGATTATGATCCCCTTAGCCATATCTGACGTTCGAAGGGGATTACCATGTGTTTTCAGGCCGTTGCCGCTGTAGCTGCTGTTGCCAGCGCCGTATCGTCCTTCTTCGGCGGACAGCAGCAGGCGAAACAGGCGAAGAAAGACAGCGCCGCCATGCAGCAGGCCAATGAAAAGGCCGACGCGAACGCGAAAGCGACGCTGTCCCTGCAGCAGCAGGATCTGAACAAGCGCAACGCGAAGCAGCCGAACATCGCGGCCCTGCTGGCCACGAACCAGAACACGTCCGGCCAGAACAGCACGCTGCTGGCCGGCCCGAACGGCGTCGCGCCCTCTTCCCTGTCACTCGGCAAAAACACGCTTCTGGGGCAGTAAATGGCCTTTCCCACGCCCAGCCTGCAACAAACACCGCGCGACAAGCTGCTGGCCACGCTGGCGGCGATGAAGAACGAACGCGCGTCATGGGATGCGCATTACGCGGAGCTGAGCCGCAATATCCTGCCGCGGTCCAGCCGCTTCACGGTTTCCGACCGGAACAAGGGCGACCGCCGCCACAACAACATTTACGACAACACCGCCACACGATCCCTGCGCATTCTCGGCGCGGGGCTGATGGGCGGCGCGTCGTCGCCCGCGCGCCCCTGGTTCCGCCTGACCACGCCCGACGACCGGCTGATGAAATACGCGCCCGTCAAGATCTGGCTGAACGAGGTGACGCGCATCATGCTGGGCGTGTTCCAGCGGTCGAACACATACCGGGCGCTGCATGGCATGTACGAAGAACTGGCGTGCTTCGCCACCGGGTGTTCCGTCCTGACCGACAGCTACGACAAGGTGATCCACCACAACCTGCTGACGGTCGGCGAATACGCGCTGGCCGCCGACCATGAAAACCATATCAACGCGCTGGCCCGCGAATTCGAAATGACCGTCGCGCAGATCGTTGCGCGCTTCAACTATGAAAACTGCAGCCAGGCGGTGCGCAACCTGTACGACCGGGGCGACCTGCAGGCCTGGGTGCCCGTCGTCCATATCATCGAACCGCGCACGAACCGCAACCCGCAGAAGCCGGACGCGCAGAACATGCCGTGGGCGTCGACCTATTTCGAGCCCGGCGCACCGAGAGGAGGCGACAGGGATTTCCTGCGCGTGTCCGGCTTCAGGCAGTTTCGCGTCCTGGCGCCGCGCTGGGCCGTCACCAGCAACGATATCTACGGCAGCACCTGCCCAGGCATGGAAGCGCTGGGCGATACCAAATCGCTGCAGCACGAAAACGTCCGCAAGGCGGAAGGCATCGACTACCAGACAAGACCGCCGCTTCAGGTGCCGACATCCCTGCGCGGGCGCGCGCTGGACCGCCTCCCCGGCGGCATCACGTATTACGACCCCACCGCGCCGCAGGGCGGCGTGCGGTCCATGTTCGACGTCAACCTGCGCCTGGACCACCTGCTGGAAGATATCCGCGACGTTCGCGAACGCATCCGGGCGGCGTTTTTCACCGACCTGTTCATGGCGATCAGCCAGCACGACGGCAAGATGACGGCGACGGAAGTCGCGGCCATCAACCAGGAACAGCTGCTGCAGCTGGGGCCGATCCTTGAAAGACTTCACGACGAACTGCTGAACCCGCTGATCGAAATCACTTTCGCGCGCATCCTGGAAGCCAAAGGGCCGGACGGTGAAAGCATGCTGCCGCCCCCGCCCGACGAACTGGACGGCGTCGAACTGAAAGTGGAATTCGTATCGATGCTGGCGCAGGCGCAGCGCGCGATCAACACGAACGCGATCGACCGCTTCACATTCAGCCTCGGCAATCTCGCCCTGATCAAACCCGGCGTCATCGACAAGCTGGACGAAGACAAATGGGCGGACATCTACGCCGACAGCCTCGGCATCGATCCGGAACTGATCGTCCCCGACCGCAAGGTCGCGCTGGTCCGCGAGGAACGCGCCAAGCAGCAGCAGGCCGCGATGCAGTCGCAGCTGATGAACCAGGGCGCCGATACCGCCGCGAAGCTGGCGAACACAGACACGGGCCGGAAAAGCGCCCTGACCGACATGACAGCGGGAATGAGGTAACAGCGCCATGCAGATCACAGGCAGCTTTTCCGCCCTCGGCCTTGGCAAGGAATTCGCGATCAAATACGGCGAAAGCTTCACGTATGACGTCAGCGGCACGTTTACCGGGTCCGTCACGCTGCTGAAATCAATCACCGGCGTCCTGGGGCCGTGGAAGCCGGTGCTGACCGCGAACAGCGCCCTGTCCGGCACGATACGATGCGAAGCGCTGGCGGGCGAACGCTATCGCTTCGAGTGCCGCAGCTACACGTCCGGCACGATCGTCACGGAACTGGAAGACGTCGACGAAGAACCGCTGCAGGGCCAGGGGAAAGTCGAATGGTTCAACGATAAGGGCGAACGCGTTTTCGCCATCACGGAAAACGGGATCCGCTTCCTGAACGAAGCGTCGGTCATCCCGTCGACGAATTTCAACAACCTGACCGGCATCCCGTTCAAGATTTTCATCCCGTCGGACAACACCGGCGCGACGGACGTGACGGCGGAGCTGGAAGCCTTCGTGGCCGCGAACCAGGGCTACGGGGTCCGCACGCGCGACCACGACACCATCCTGCTGAACAACGGTTTCAAGGAAGACGAAACGAACGACATCCTGATCGATTTCGGCCTGACGCGCGTCAAATACGACTATATGACAAACAACGACGCCGCGATTTATTGCGACAACACAGGCAATGCATCGGGTGAACGGACTGTTTCCGCCCTGTCGATGGTGACGGTGAACAACGATGCGACCGTATCGCGCGCCACGATCAACACGTCGGTCGGCGGCGACCGCTTCGACTGGTTCGCCTTCTATTCGACGGACGCCAACCCGGCGAAAGCCGGCGGGCAGCTGGGTGAAATCGCGCAGCTGATCACAGACGAAAACAGCCTGAACCTGACGTTTACCAGGAAGCTGAACAAACACGACCAGTACGCGACGAACATGCGCGTGCGGAAGCTGGACAAGAACCGCAAGCTGTATATCCGGGGCGGTATCTTCTCCGCGAACGGCGACCCTGAAACGCGCAGCATAACGACCCGCGCAACCGGCATCCGGGTCATGGGCTTTGTTCACCCGTCCATCTGCGACGTCGTGTTCGACGGGCCGTGGGCGCAGGCCATCCGACTGGACTGCAACGCCGCGCCGCGCATCCATAACCTTGTCGTCTACAACGTCGGCAACATGGCCGCCTATAACGGCTACACGTATGGCGTCCAGCTTTACGCCATGAACGACGGCGCGGATATCCATAACATCGTCATCTTCAACGGACGCCACGAAGGCTTCACGACGGACGGCAACAGTTCCGGCACGCTCACCTGGTACCAGAAAGGCATCCCGACGAACTTCGTGGTCGACGGCGTCCACGGCATGAACTGCCACGCCAGCCAGGTCGATACGCACGAAGAAGGCGACGGCGGTCACGTCACGAACGTCAACGGCTATTTCTCCTATCAGGACGAAGACATCGCGCCGAGCTTTTCGGGCATCGTCGTCCAGCACCGCTGTTCGAACACGCGGTTCAGCAATATCCACTGCCACGGCGGCACGGGCGCGATCAAGATCAACGCGATCGATCACGGCTTCGAAGACCAGGTCCATCTGGACAACATCAACGTTTTCAAGACCACGCAGACAGGCACGACGGACGCGGATATCGCGAACAACCTGATCGACCAGGACGGCCTGACGAACAAACGCATGATCTACCTGGAAAACTCGAAATTCAATGACGTCGGTACCTGTATTTCCGTCGGCAAATCCGTGCCGCTGACGATCGGCAT
>JBDHTS010000003.1:0-49095 GCA_039808845.1 Alphaproteobacteria bacterium
CCCGCCCATACGCGAAACCGCGTTCTGGTGCGCAAGCGCGATGGCGTGGCTCATCAGTTCGCCAGATGTATAGGTTTTTTCAGGAACACCGCCCAGAGCATCGGGATTTTTGCCATGGGCACGCAGGACGCGGCGCACCGCGTCTGCCAATCTGTCCGGATCGACGGGCTTGCGCAGGACCTGTTTGATCTCGTTCTTTGCGGCCTCCATCAGCAAATCGGTCGTCGGGTCGTCCGTTACCATGATGATCCCGGTATCGTAACGCTTCAGCAGAATGTGCCGCGCGAAATCGAGGCCCGTGCGGGGAGTCATGCGATGTTCGATGATGGCGGCATCCACTGTATGTTCATCCACCACTTTCATGGCGGAACCGCCGTCCACGGCCTGCAGCACGCGATAACCGTGCAGGCCCAGCAGGCTGGCCATATGCCTGCGGCTGACTTCGTTACCGTCGGCGATCAGGACAGTCAGATTGTTTATGTGGGTCATGGGCTCAAGCTTTCAGCAGTGTTTCCTGAAAATACCCAATATAACGTGTAAAGGTAAAGAGAGCGCAAAAACCGCGTGTGAAGGATTCGCTTCGGCGTTACACTGGCCGCACGATTTTTCGCTCAAAAAGGGCCCTGAACACCATGTCCCGTTCCCAGTCCGGCAGCGTGCTGTTTTATATTTTTATCTGTATCGCGCTGTTTGCGGCGCTGAGCATCGCCGTCGCGCGGATGATGCAGGGAGGGGACAGCGTCGCGCGCGGCGACGCCAAACGCCTGACCGGCACGCAGATGCTGCAATATGCCGATGCGGTACGCAATGCAGTCCGTGCCATGCAGATTGGCGGCGTGGATGAAAGCAGCCTGTGTTTCGACGCTCCAGGCTGGGGCAATACCAATTATGTCTTTGCCGCCTGCAGCGACCCCGCCAACAAGGTTTTCGATGCAGAAGGCGGCGCGGCGGTATGGGAAGGCGTCACGGGCGATCTGAACGACGGGTCGGCCTGGCTGTTTACGGCAGTGAACGGAGTGAAAGGGGCAGGTACTACCTGCGCGGGGGCGTCATGCGCCGACCTTAAGATGATTTTGCCGAATGTCCGCCTCGATGTCTGCCTGGCCGTCAACGATCAGCTGGGCATCACCAATCCGAACGGCGTACCGCCGGAAGATACAGGGTATGACGCCCCGCTTTTTACGGGCGCCTATACCGCGACGGCCACCGCCGATATAGGAGATGAAGCGGACAGCGCGGCCCTGTCGGGGAAGATGGCCGGATGTTTCAAATCGACGACCGCGCCGACAGCAGGAACCTATCATTTCTACCGCGTCCTGGTGGCACGTTAATCAGACGATTTCAGAATTCTGCTTCGTTATCCTGGGCCGGGCCGCGCCATCCTGAAATTCAAATGTCAGGGCTTCGCCGTCATAGCCGATAGCCACCGTGCCGCCATCCTTAAGCTTGCCGAACAGCAATTCCTCGGCCAGCGGCTTTTTCACCTTTTCCTGAATGACGCGGGCGAGAGGCCGCGCGCCCATCGCCGGGTCGTAGCCGATGCGGGCCAGATATTGCCGTGCATCGCCACTCAGGGAAATCACGACGTTGCGGTCGGCCAGCTGGGCCTCCAGCTGGATGATGAACTTGTCGACCACGCGGATCACCGTTTCCGGCTTCAAGGCACGGAACGGCACGATGGCGTCGAGACGGTTGCGGAATTCCGGCGTGAACATGCGCTTGATCTCTTCCTGATCGTCCTCCATGCGCGCGCCGCGCTCGAAACCGAGCGGCGCCTTGGCCAGTTCAGCGGCGCCGGCGTTCGTGGTCATGATCAGGATGACGTTGCGGAAATCGACCGTCTTGCCGTTATTGTCCGTCAACTTGCCGTAATCCATCACCTGCAGCAGAATGTTGTAAATATCCTGATGCGCCTTTTCGATCTCGTCCAGCAGCAGGACGCTGTGCGGATTGGCATCGATGGCGTCGGTCAGAAGCCCGCCCTGCTCGAACCCGACATAGCCGGGCGGCGTGCCGATCAGGCGGCTGACCGCGTGGCGCTCCATGTATTCCGACATATCGAACCGTTTCAGTTCGATGCCGAGCGTCTTCGCCAGCTGGCGCGCGACTTCGGTCTTGCCGACTCCGGTGGGGCCGGAGAACAGATAGCTGCCGATGGGCTTTTCATGATCCCGCAGGCCCGCGCGGGAGAGCTTGATGGAATCGGCGAGGGTGCGGATCGCCTCATCCTGATCGAATACCATCGTCTTCAGGTCGCGTTCCAGCGTGCGCAGGGATTCGCGGTCGTCCTTGGTGATGTTGCGCGTGGGAATGCGAGTGATTGCCGCGACCACTTCCTCGATATCGTGCTCGCCGATGATTTTCTTGCGCTTGTCGGCGGAAACCAGCATCTGCGCCGCGCCGACTTCGTCGATAATGTCGATCGCCTTGTCGGGCAGTTTGCGGTCGCCGATATATTTCGCCGAGAGTTCGGCGGCGGCACGCAGGGCCTCCGGCGTATATTCGACGCTGTGGTGCTTTTCGTAGTAAGGCTTAAGGCCTTTCAGGATCTGCACGGTTTCATCGACGGTCGGTTCGCGGACGTCTATTTTCTGGAACCGGCGCACCAGCGCGCGGTCTTTTTCGAAATGATTGCGGTATTCCTTGTACGTCGTCGAGCCGATGCAGCGGATCGCGCCGGAAGACAGAGCCGGTTTCAGCAGGTTGGAGGCATCCATCGCGCCGCCGGAGGTCGCGCCAGCACCGATGACGGTGTGGATTTCATCGATGAACAGGACGGCGCCGTCGATCTTTTCGATCTCGCCGATCACGGCCTTAAGACGTTCCTCGAAATCGCCGCGATAGCGCGTGCCTGCCAGCAGCGCGCCCATGTCGAGCGCAAAGATGGTGGCGTTGAACAACACTTCGGGCACCTGACGGTCGACGATGCGTTTCGCCAGGCCTTCGGCGATGGCCGTCTTGCCCACGCCTGGATCGCCGACATAGAGCGGGTTGTTTTTTGAGCGGCGGCACAGGATCTGGACCGTGCGGTCCACTTCCTTTTCGCGGCCGACCAGCGGGTCGATTTTTCCTTTGCGCGCCTTCTCGTTCAGATTGATGCAATAGGCGTCCAGCGCTTCGCGGCCCGATTTAACGGTCTTTTCCTGTGTTTCCCCGGCTTCGGCCCCTTCGGGCGTGCGGGTTTCGGACTGGCCCGGCACCTTGGCGATGCCGTGGGAGATATAGTTGACCGCGTCGAAGCGCGTCATGTCGCGTTCCTGGAGGAAATAGACGGCGTGGCTTTCGCGTTCGGAGAACATGGCGACCAGAACGTTCGCGCCCGTCACTTCCTCGCGCCCCGAAGACTGCACATGGATGGCGGCGCGTTGCAGGACGCGCTGGAACGCCGTCGTCGGTTTCGACTCTTCCGCATTGCGGTCGACCAGATAGGTCAACTCGCTGTCGAGATAATGCTGCAGCTGTTCGCGCAGGGACGCCAGGGACACGCCGCAGGACCGCAGGACCGCCATGGCGTCTTGATCCTCGGTCAGCGCCAGCAGCAGATGCTCCAGCGTCGCATACTCATGATGCCGCTCGTTGGCGATGGCCAGAGCGCGGTGAAGGGTCTGTTCGAGGTTGCGGGACAGCATGTCAGTCGTGAGCCGTGAGTCGTGAGTCGCCAGTTAGGAAATGAAATGGTACTTTTTTCATCATCATCAACTCACGACTCATGACTAACGACTCCCTACTCCTTTTCCATCGTACACTGCAAAGGCTGTTCGTTGGCGCGGGCGAAATCCATGACCTGCTGGACCTTGGTTTCCGCGATCTCGAAGGTGAAGACCCCGCACACGCCGACGCCGCGCCGGTGCACATGCATCATGATGTCCGTGGCCTCCTGTCTATTCTTGCTGAAAAACCTTTCCAGAATGTGAATGACAAACTCCATCGGCGTGTAGTCGTCGTTCAGGAGCAAAACCTTGTATAGGGACGGCTTTTTGGCCTTTGGCCGCGGTTTCAGCAACAGGCCGGAAGAGCGCTGCTCTTCCTCGCCCTGGCCGATCTGGCCGGGGGGATTGTCTTCGGCCAGAGGAATGGATGATTGCATCATGGGACTATACCTGAGCCAGCCTAAGCCCTTGGTTTATCATAACATGAACGACAATAACAAGGGCGGGGAAAATTATTCAGGGGTTATTTATTGCGCCCCGCCAGCCCCGGCAAGGGCCCCTTGTCCGTCGTCACCAGCTCCATGCCGTAGGCGATCCTGCCCATGACGCCTTCAGCCGGGTTGGGGTCGAAGATGCCGAAGGTCGTCGTCCGCGCGCCCATCCAGCGGAGGATGTTATCGGGCAGAGAATCCGCCAGCTTGAAGCTGGAGAGCGACATCATGTAAACGCAGATGACATAAAAGATCAGGAACATGAACTGGTCGAGCAGCCCGCGAAGCCCTGCCATGGATCCTACGGCAGAACCCGTCGTCGTGCCCTGGTCGCCGGTGGCGGCCGGCGCGCCAGCATACTGGAAGCCGGTCAGATTCGACGTCACCAGATCCCAAACCTCGTTCAGGATAAACGCTTCGGCCGCGAAGACCACAAGCCCGCCGATCAGGCCGATGACGGTCAGGAGGGGCCGCATGAAGACTTCGAACAACAGGTAATATCCGTTCAGGCCGCCGGGACCGGGCAGGCCTTCGCCATCGATGCGGATGTGCGCCAGAGCCCAGAGCGGAATACCGACCAGGGCCATGAAGATGGATTTCAGCCATGTCGCCATGGAAAATATGAAATAGAGGAACGGCATGAACGGAACGACGTAGCTGAGCATGAAGCCCAGGCTGAAGGCGATCATCGCGATCTGAACGCCAAAGCTCGCGAAGCCCTTTCCGATACTGTTCAAAGGCACGTTGCCGAAAATGCCCGCAAGGCCGCCTGCAATGCCGGCGCCGAAGGAATATCCGAGGTTATTCAGGGCGCTTTCGACCAGTCCCCGTCCGATTGAGACGAGCTGGACCAGCGGATTGATGCCAGCCGCTATGTTTTCCCGTGTCGAGAACAGGCTGTCGACGCCGAAAATCGCTTTCAGCGTATCGAGAATGGCGTTGCTTTGCGACGGAATATACGCCGCGCGCCAGAACTGCTGCGCCTCGTAATAGGCTATGGCGGCATACCGGTCATCGGGATTGGCGAAATCGACCAGATTCCCATCGGCCTTATAGGGCCTGTAACGGTCCATGGGGCTGATGACCTGGTCCGTCTGCGCTTTCTGCTGCGCCACATATTCCATGACCCTTGGATATTTTTCGGCGCGGGGGATACTGTGCGTCGCCGTAATGAACGCGCCATTCATTTCCGTGAGCTTGTTGTACCATAAAGCGGCGCCGCCCCATCCCATCTCGTTGAATGTCCGGGCCCAGTTGCCGTTATTGATCTGGTTCAGGCGGCCTTCATTGAGATAGAACGCGGGAAAGGCCCTGAAATAATAAAAGGCGTCGCCGACATAGACGTTGGGGTCGGTTCCGTCCGACGGGACGGGCGCGTTGGGGTTCCGCTGGCTGGTCGGCACATAGCGAAGCGCCTGATTATAGGCGGTCTGGCTGTCCAGCGGCTCGCTCCACATTCTTCCAAGCAATATGAAATACCCGCTTTGCACGGTCTGCGCTCCGGGCTGGGTCAAATCCACCACCTGGAACGTCATCTCGCCGCAAATAGGCTCGATCTGCGCCTGCATGTCGGTATAAGACGGGGACTGTTCGCCAAAACGGATCCGGATATCCCTATTGCCCATGAACGTTCTCGCTTCCTCGAACGTCAGGAGAGGATCGGAGGCGGCCGCCATATTATAGGGCAGGATCAGGCTGGCGTTTTCGCCGTTGACGATATAGCCGCCCACCTGCCGGTTGTTTTTCAAAAATTCGTAATGGCTGCAGGTGCGCGCCACGTTCATGAATTCCACCAGATTGTTGACCGTCGGCGCGCGGGGCACGGCGACCAGGGATTCCCTCGGCCCCAGAGGCGTGTCATCCGCCAGATTGTTCAGGAAGAGCAGCCACCCGTTGGTCGCTGCGCTGGATCCCCATTTGGCGACATACATGGTCGCCAGCTGGCCGCCGTTCATGCCCCATGTCAAGGGACACAGCAGGGCGATCGCCCAGACCAGCCTCAAAGGCACCCATGCGCGGTTGAACCGCCGCCCGAAAGGCGTTCCTGTCTCCGCCATCTCCGCAACGATCGTCGTGGCCAGGTAGATAAAAACGATGACTCCGACAACCAGGATGCCGACATTGTAAAAATTGAAAAACAGATGGAGCGCGTCATGAAAGGGGTTTGCGAGCGCGATGGCGTTTGAGTTATAGATGCCGGGAAAGCCGAATATGCGGTCCAGAAGATTATAGGCGATATCCGTCGCATTGTTGACCGTAACGAAATAGCGCCCCAGGGTGACGTTGATCGGCTCGCCGGCAAAAGCCCCCTGGACGGTAAGGCCCGCCAGCATCATGCCCAGCTGGGCGAACATGAGGAAGAAACCGCCCATAAGCGTGTAATGCAGCACGACCTGGTCCAGATGATAGCGGTCGAACACCAGGCGCCGCCGGGCCTCGGCCAGGACATGGCGCAATCCGTAGCGGCCGAAATTGGCCGGGTCGAGATAAGGATGGCTGGCGGGCAGAAGCCGCAGCCCCGCATAGGCCTGGGCCGCGAAAAAAGCGACATAATCGAAGCCTGAGAAAAAAACGCGGCGCGTCCGGGGGATGATGCCGGGAAGCAGGGTGAATTTCGCCGCTTTCCATGTGATGTCTTTCATCTCCTTTCCCTACGCGTTCCTTCGGGCCAGGCGATCTCCAAGGCTGGTCGTCGCGCCGCCCAGCGTCCTGATCCCGTCCTTGAGGCCGCCTCTCAAACTGTCGCCGATCGCATCTGTGCCCATGAAGGTCCTGCTGACGATGGATTCCGGATTCTCGGCGGTTTTTTCTGCGAAGCTGCTGACGTTCTGGCCCATCCAGCGCAGGGCGAAATTCGGGATCAGGTCCACCATCTTGAAGCTGGAAACCCCCAGCATATAAACGATAATGGCATAAAGCGCCGTGAAGAACAGCTTGTCGACAGCGCCGCGGGCATACATCAGAGCGCCCGTCTCCTCGCCCGCCCCCGCCGTCACGGGATCGAAGCCGGTCACGTTGGACGTCACCAGCTGCCAGATCTCGTTCAGGATCGCGGCCTGCGCCGAGAAAAGCGCGATCCCGCCCAGCATGCCGAAAATCGTCAGGATCGGACGGAGGAAAATCTCAAGGATCATGAAATAGCCGCCGGCCGCCGCCTCCCCCGGCAGGCCGTTGCCGTCGATGCGCAGATGCGCCAGGGCCCAGAGAGGCACGCCGACCATCGCCTCGAAAATCGATTTGATCCAGGACCCGACCGCAAAGAAGAAATAGATGAACGGCAGGAACGGCACGACGTAATAGAGGATGAAGCCGATGGACAGCGCGATCGCGGCGATCGACACCAGAAAACTGCTGGCGGCCAGGCCCACCGTTCCCACAAGATGCACCTGCAGGATGTTGAACAGGCCGCCCCCCAGGCCGGCAAAGGCGGCGTAGCCCAGGTTGCGGATGGCGCTTTCCATCAGGCCCTTCCCGATCGCCGTCAGCTGGGCCAGCGGATGCACGCCGCGGTCGGCGTTTTCCCGCATGCTGAACAGGCCGGCCGTGCCGAAGACGGCATTGATGGCGTCGAGGAAGATGTTGCCGCTGACGGCCATCTCCGAAAAGTTGTCGGCCCAGTGTTTGTAGGCATCATACAGCGCCTGCCCGATGGCCATATCCTGCTGGTCCCGCGGATCGGGCTGCTGGCCGTTGGATATATAGGGCTTGTAGCGTTCCGGCCCCGAGACATCCTGGTCGTTGGCCAGGCGCTGCTTCATGATCTCTTCCATGATCTCCGGCATCTTTGTCACGGCGGGAAGATCATAGACGGCCCCGATCAGCGAGCCGTTGACCTGCGCGATCCGGTTATACCAGATGCCGGCCCCGGCCCAGCCATACTGGTTTATGGGATCGTTTAAAACGGGGCTGTCTTGCTGCAGATCGACAGCATCGTTCAATATAGCCAGAACACCTGCGGCAAAATCATCGCGCCGCGCAATCATGTCCGGAGTCGGCGGCGGCACGGAAGGGGGGCCGGGAACATTAATTCCCGGAATGTCGCGGCGTGTAAAGGCGTCGCCCGTCTCGTAAATCGGGCTGGGGGGTATTGTCGCTTCCAGCCAAAGCTGGTTGAGCAATGCAAAATATTGTTCCAGCGCATGATACGCGCCCGGCGTATCCGTTTCGTCGATGTTGGACATCGGCAATGTGACTTCGCCGCAGATCGGCTCCACATTGCCGACGGCATTGGTATAGACCGGCTTGCCGGCGGCATCGACGCGGTATTCGCCGAAGCGGACCGTGATATTGCCCCGGTTGTAATAGGTCAGCGCATCCGCGAAAACCCAGCCCGCGTCATCGAGATTGCGCCGGGGCTCAGCCGCCTGGCGCGGGTTGATCAGATAGGGGTGGATCTCGATCCGTGTAGGATCCCCCCTAGCCTCGCTGACCCGCTCGTACCCCAGCTTGCAGGTCGAGACGAGGGCGAAAAAGGTCATCAGCGTATTGACAGGGGGCGGGCGGGTGATGGCGACCAGGGTGTCGGGATCGCCGAGCATGGTCGTCGCGCCGTCAATCGCTTCGTCCGTGAAGACGTTCCAGCCGTTGGTCGCGAAACCCGAACCGAACTTGGCCGCATACAGGGCGATATACTGCGCGGCGTTCAGGCCGTTGGCGACCGGGATCAGCAGGCCAAGCGCCGCGACGAGGCGGATCGGCGCCCAGATCTTGTTGAACCGCCGCCCGAAGGGCGTTCCCGTCTCCGCCGTTTCCGCCAGAACCGCGAAAACGAAGTAGCACAGGATCAGGACCGCGATGATCAGCAGCGCGATGCTGTACATTTCCAGCGCGCTGTGAACCGCCAGATGATAGGGATAGGGAAAGGCGATGACGCCTATTTCCGTGCGGGCCGAATTGGCCCAGAACTGGCCCGCGGCCAAGGGCGAGCCCAGGCAGACGCCCCCGGTGGCGACACAGGAATTGAAAAAGTCCGGAATGCCGAAAACCCGGTCTAGCAGGATAAAGGCCAGATCCTGGTCCGGGGCAAGGGTGATGAAAAAATTGGTGGCGGGACCGAAAGGCACTGCATGCGCGGACTGGACGAAAAGCCCAAGGGCCAGCAAAGCGACCTGCGCCGCCAGAATCACGATCCCCGTCATGAGCAGCCAGTAGATGGCCCTCTGGTCGAACGAGGCGCCCTTCCTTTTCATGAGCAGGCCCGCCTCGGCCACGACATGGATGACGCCGAAACGGCCTTTGTTCGCAGGCTGCAGATAAGGATGGTTTTCCGGCAGGAGGCCCGCGGCGCGATAGACCTGCGCGATGAAAAAGGACACGAAGGTGAATCCGGAGAACAGGCTCCGCAGCCTCGGCGTCAGCTGCGGCGTCAGTGTAAAGGCCAGGATTTTTTTAGCGCCAAGTTTCATTTATCCCTCTTGACCACTGGACTGTCTGCCAACGGCTCTATTGGTTCGGTTCTGCAACGACCTGAGCGCCGCGCCACCCACTTCACCCACCGATCTGGCTCCTTCCTGGAAGGCGTAGACGCCCTTGTTCGTTATGCGATAGCTGCCATAGGCCGCATATTGCGTGAACTTCTCGATCGTATCGCGATCGTCCGCGAAGGGCTGGATATTCGCGCCCAGCCACTGGATGGCATGGTCGGGGATCTGGTCGATCAGCTTGAAGCAGGACGTTCCCATCGAATAGACCAGGACGGTGTAAAGGATCGAATAGAAAAATTCGTCCAGCACGCTGCCCTTGAACGAAACCGCGGGATCGGGGGCCGCCGCGGCCAGAAGCGTCGAATCGTAGCCGGCGACGTTCGAGATCAGCAAGGGAAAGATATCGTGCAGGACGCGCGTCAGCGCGGAAAAGATCAGAAGGCCGCCGATCAGCCCCGACAGGGTCAGGACGGGCCTCAGGAAGATCTCGAACAGCATGTAATAGCCGTTCATCGCGGCCTCGCCCGGAAGGCCGTTGCCATCGACGCGGAGATGCGCAAGCGCCCAGAGCGGCGCGCCGACCATGGCCTCGAAAATCGCCTTGACCCAGCTGCCCACCGAGAAGAAGAAATAGATGAACGGCAGGAACGGCAGCACGTAGTAAAGGATGAATCCGATCGTCAGGCCCATGGTGGTCAGCATGACGAACATGCCTGAGAAGAAGTTGAGCGGCGCGCCCATGCCGGGCTGAAGGATCTCCATCATCCCGCCAAGCGCCCCGAATCCGAGGCCCAGGACCAGGTTGCGCACGGCCGTGTCCATGATGCTTTTCCCCAGGCCCACCAGCTGGGCCAGGGGATGGACGTCCACGTTGTTGCGGATCTGGAACAGGCTGTTCACAGGAAACAGGGCGTTCATCAGATCCATGAAAATATTGCCCGTATTCCGGCCGTCGGGAGAGGCTCCGGGATTGTCTATGCGCCAGTATTGATAAACGCCGTTCAGCAGTTTCGCGATGCCGAATTCGCCCGGCTCCAGGCCGACCGGACGCCCCTCCTGCATATAAGGCTCATAACGCTTCGTCGAATCGACGTTTTCGTCGTGCACCCGGCGTTCTTGCTCGACCTTTTCCATCACGGCGGGCATATGCGCCGGGGCCGGCGTGTTGAACACGGAGCCGAACAGGGCGCCATTCCACATGGCGATCCGGTTATACCAGATGGCGGCCCCGGCCCAGCCCCGGTTCGTCAGCTCCACCGGCACGGCAAAGTTGGTGCCCGCAATCATCTGATCGCGCGCGTCAAGGACGGCCACCCGGACGCGTTCGTTCAGCTGATTGACCTGGGCCTGACGCCAGGCTTCATCCGGCATTCCGGGATTGGGGTTGTTGTCGCCGGGAATGACGACATCCTGCGGCGCGCCCGAACGCGGGTCCCTCGTCAGGTTGAGGGCCGTCGCGCGCTCGGCAAACCGCGTCAGGGCGACCGAATTATAGAGGTCGCGGATAATGTTGTAATACTGCTCCTGAATCATCCGCGCGCCGATCTGCGTCACATCGCTGATCGGGACGGTGATCTCGCCGCAGAACGGATAGACATAGCCGGAATATCTCCCGTACAGGGGCTGGCTCTTGTGGCCGAAGCGGATCAGGATGTCCCGGTTGTTGAACATGGTATCGCCGATCGCCGTGGCATAATCCGTCCCGGCCATGGGCGCGCTGTCCGCCGTGCCCCAGACCAGATAGGGCTGGATCTCCGTCCGCTCGGGCGTGTTCACGGTGCCGTAGGGCGGCTGCTGATAACTGATTTCGTACCCGCGCTCGCAGGCCTTCACGAGCGACATGAACTGCACAAGATCGTTGAGATCCGGAAACTGGGGCCGGGCGACCAGGGTCTGCGCAGGGACGCCCGCCGCGTTCGAATTTCCGCCCATGGCATCCGTCAGAGCGTCATTGAAGGTCAGCCAGACGTTGGTGGCGACGCTGGAGCCCATCTTGGCGGCGTAGAGCGCGATATATTGCGCGCCGTTGAAGCCGTAATTCAGGGGGACGAGCAGGCCGATGGCGATGACGAGGCGCAGCGGGGCATAGATATGGCTGAACCGGCGGCCGAACGGCGTTCCGGTGGCCGCCGTCTCGGCCACGACCACGATCATGTAATACAGAAAGATAAGAACGCCGACGAGCAGGATGGCGAAGTTGTAAAACTCGATCAGCTGATGCAGCGCGGCGTTAAACGGCGGCACGGCCGGACCGGGGTCATACTGGGAATTGTAAAGATCGGGAATGGCGAAAACCTTGTCCAGCAATTCAAAGGCTATGTCATTAAGCGGATTGGCCGTGACGAAGATTCCGGCGAACGGCATCGGCGGGTCGGCAAAGGCGGGGCGGAAGATCATGCCGGAAAACAGCAGGGCGAACTGAAGCACCAGAAGCACGAAGCCCAGCAGCAGGATGACGAACATCACGATCTGGTCGGTATTTTCCCTTTTCAGGACCAGGCGGTTCGCGGCCTCGGCAATGACGTGGCGCATGCCGAAGCGACCGGCGTTTTCAGGACGCAGATACGGATGATCCGGCGGAAGCAGGCGGACGCACGCGTAAAGATACGCCATCAGGAAGGCCAGCGAGCCAAACCCGGTCCGGGCGAAGCTTCTTACCCTGGGAACAATGCCCGGAAGAAACACGTAACGGAGCACCGTTACCGGTTCAATGCGTCTTAAGACCGACACTCTACCTTCCACTGGCCGCCTTCATGGCCCCCGATCCCCGAAAAGCCGGAGATGAATAAAATTTTATTAAATTTCCATCATTATAGCATGTCGTTAAGGCAAACGCATCATTATTGAAAGCCTGTATTTTTAAAATCCCAATCACGGTTTTTCCTGTCCGGACAATCCGTTGCGCTTTCCATGCCATCAACCGCGGACAAGGCGCCCGACCAGGGAACCAGTGCCGGAATCGCCCGTTTTTTCAGCCTCCAGACAGGCCTGAAGCCCCGTAAAGTAATCCGGATAGCGCAGGACGACGCCGAGCTCCCGCTTGATGCGGTCGTTCCGCACCCGCTTGTTGTCGGCATAGAAACTGCGGGTAATGGGCGCCATGTCCGCCTCCTCATAAGCCAGCAGGGGCGGCGGCTCCAGCCCCAGAAGGTCGCAGGCGTGCTTGATCAGCTCATGGCTGGGCGCTGCGCGGTCGTCGGCCAGATTATAGACGGCTCCGGCGCGCGGCCTGGCCATCGAGGCCATGATCGTCTGGACGATATCGTCGATATGGATGCGGCTGAACGCATGGCCGGGCTTGCTGATCCGGCGCGCCACGCCGGCGCGGACGGAGTCGAGGGCGCTGCGCGTCGGCCCGTAAATCCCCGCCAGCCGGAAAATATGCACAGGGAGGCCGGATTCGCGGTAAAGGGAAAGCCATTGCTGTTCCGCGATGGCCCGCCGCGTGCCGCGTTTCGAATTGGGGCGGATCTCGGCCGCTTCGTCCACCCATTCGCCCGTGCGGTCGCCGTAGACCGCCGTCGACGACAGGTAGCCGATCCATTCCAGCGCGGCGAACTCGCGAATATCCTCGCCGTGAATGAGAAAAGCCGGGTCGCCCCGGTCATCCGGCGGGGTCGAGATCAGGAGATGCGTCGCCTCGCGCAGATAGGCGGGCGCGTCGTCCAGCGGGCTGTCATGGTCAAAAATATGGGCCGTGATGCCGTGGGATTTCATCAGGGCCCGTTTTTCGGGATCGCGCGTGGTTCCGGCGATGCGCCAGCCCCGCTGCATCTGGAGCGCGCGGGCCAGGCGGTCGCAGGTATAGCCGTAGCCAAAACAGAAAAGGGTCTTGTCCCGATCCGGAGAAACCATCATCAGCAATATAGTCAGAAATCGACGTTTTCATAGTGGCCGGCAGGCATGAAGCCCGGAATCCGGTCATCCAGCAGGGGCTGGAAGCTCTGCCGCGACTTGACCTTTCCATACCATTCGCGGGCGGCCTGATGCTCTTCCCAGGGCACATCGCCGATATAGTCGATGGCGGACAGGTGGGCGGCGGCCGCGATGTCGGCCAGGGAAAAATCAGCCCCCGCCAACCATGGGCGCTTTTCCGTCAGGAAGCCGATATAATCGAGATGATAATGAATATTGGCATGGCCCGCACGGATCGAGGGGCCATGCGGCTCGCCCAGCTTGAGAAAACGCTTCATCAGTTTTTCGCCGACGAGGTTGTCCGTCACTTCGCGGTTGAACTTGACATCGAACCAGCTGACCAGGCGGCGGGTTTCCGCCTTCTGCACGGGATCGCGGCCCAGGAGATCGGTTTCGGGATAGACTTCCTCCAGATATTCGCAAATGACCTGGCTGTTGGCGAGGCTGGTTCCGTCGGGTTCCAGCAGGACAGGCACGTCGCCGGCGGGGTTGAGGGCAAGAAATTCCGTCCGGCGCTCCCAGACCTTTTCGATCCTGAGGTCGAACTCCAGCTTTTTCTCCGCCAGCGCGATCCGCACCTTGCGCGAGAACGGGTGAAGCCACAGGTGGAATAATGTCCTCATGCTCAAGACATTACCTTATTCAGGCTTTCAAGGCAAAGCCCCTCTGTCCATCTTTTTCGATACAGGCGCGTTAATGTTCGTGACGCGCTGCGAAAACGACGCTGTCACCCGTCTGCCGGAAATCCTGGACCCGAAGACGCGACACGACGGCAGCGGTTTCCAGAGCCGCAAGATCGTCCACCTGCAGCGTATCGACGCGCGAACCGATCGGGCGGTGCCTGACAGGGTCGCTTTCGGAGGAAAACAGCACAAGCGAGGGGCATTCGGTCGGGGCGATCAGATGCATGGGGCCCGTGTCGTTGCCGACCGCCGCCGCCGCTTCCCGCCCCAGCACGACGAGATCAGTCAGCGCGGTCTGGCCCGTCAAATCCAGCGCTTCGGGACAGGCGGCACGGATGGCCGCCGCCGCTTCGCTTTCCGCCCGGGTGCCCACGATGACCGGCATAAAGCCCCAACCGAACAGGATGCGGGCCAGTTCGCCATATCGTCCGGCGGGCCAGCGCTTGCGGGGCCGTCCCGGAGCGGAACCCGGAGCCAGCAGCACGTAAGGCTGCCCCTGCAATCCGAATCGCGCGGCATCGCCCTGAATCCAGTCCATACGGTCGATGCGCACATTCCCGATGCCCGCCAGCGCCAGAGTCTGTTTGTGCCCCTCGAACGCATGGCCTGCGACGCGCTCGGGGGATGTATTGCGATGGGACGCGCCGCGCGCGGTGCCGACCCATTCGGGCTTGCGGGCAAACAGGCGGAAATAAAGATTGCTGCGGTCGCTGTTCTGCAGATCATAGACGCGCGTGTAGCCGCCGCGATTCAGTCTGGCGCAAAGCGCGCTCCAGCCCTTGAAGTCCGTCCAGCGGGGCCGGGTATCGGTGACGATATGGTCGAAATAACCGCTGGCCCGCCCCAGACTGACATAAGGCGCCGTCGTCAGAAGGGTGATATTGTCGCCGGGATGGTGGTCGCGGATGGCGCGCATGGCGCCCAGCGCCTGAACGAAGTCGCCCATCGCGCCCAGCTTGATGACCAGAATGCGTTGCCGCCCGCCGCTCATGCCGTCGCCTGCCTCCATTCGACCCTCCCCGTCTGTCCGCGCCACCGTTCACCCAGGAGTTCCGCATAGACGTTCAGAGTTTCATCCGCCATACGTTCCCGCGTGAAATTTTTTGCAATATGCGCCATGGCCCGCGCGGCCAGAACGCTGCGCTGGCCAGGCCCCAGGGCCAAAGCTTCCTGTATCGCGCCTTGCAAAGCCGGAGCATCGCCGGGCGGCACCAGCCAGCCGGTTTCCCCGCGTAGAATCGTTTCCCGGGATCCCCCATGGTCGGTGGCGATGCAGGGCCGCCCCATCGCCTGCGCCTCGACGGCGACCCGGCCAAACCCTTCGGGCTCGATCGAAGCGGAGACCACGACGGCCGCCAGCATGTAGGCGGCGGGCATGTCCGCCGTCTGGTCCACGATCCGCACCCGGCCGTCCAGGCCCAGAGAACGGATCTTTTCCTCCAGCTCGGCATGGTAACCGCTGCGCCCCTGATCGGACCCGAGCATGATGCAGAAGACGTCGTCGCGATCGAGCCGCGCCATAGCATCGATCAGTACAGCATGCCCTTTCCAGCGCGTGATGCGGCCCGGCATCATGACGACCTGCGCCCCGTCGGGCACGCGCCATTCCCGCGCCAGCTTGATCATTCTTTCGGGCGTGACCATCGGCGGCTGGAACTTTTCAAGGGCGATCCCGCGATGGACGATGCGGATACGGGACGGATCGATATCATAGTTGCAAGTCAGGTAATCCGCGACCATGCGGGAAATGGCGATGACCCGTTCTCCCTTCGCGATCACGGAATTATAAAGGCGTTTAGCTTCGCCGGAGATTTTATAGGGCGCATGACAGGTCGTCATGAACCGCGCCTTTGCGTTCCGGCAGGCGTAATAGCAGCTCCATGCCGGGGCGCGGCTGCGCGCATGGACGATGTCGACGTCATAGCGGCGGATCAGATCGCGCAGACGGAAAATATTGCGCATCATGACAACGGGATTTTTGGCCGCCACCGGCAAGGCGATGAATTCCGCCCCGGCACGCGTCAGCTCATGCGCCCGGGCACCGCCCTCCGCCACGACGATGGAGCGGGCCCCGGCACGCACCAGTTCCGCCGCGATATCGATACAGCCCTGTTCCGCCCCGCCCGCGCCCAGCGCCGGGATCACCTGCATGATGACGGGTTTTCGGACCGCCGCGTCCTGCGCCATGATGTTTCCTTTCGCCCGCCTGTGCTAGACTGGGGGGACGTCTGGCGTAAAATACAGCAAAACTTCCATGGATGCATCCCTTCTCCGACGCGACGGCCTTCCCGGACTTGCCTATGTCAGGACAAGCCCCGCTCCGGACAACCGCCTGCCGACGCTGATGTTCTGCGGCGGCTTCAGGTCAGATATGGAGGGAACGAAAGCGTTGTTCCTGGAACAGCGCGCCCGGATCCGCGGTCAGGGCTTTATCCGGTTCGACTACAGCGGCCATGGACGTTCCGAAGGCCGGTTCGAGGACGGCACGATCGGAGGATGGACAGCGGACGCCCTGGCCGTGCTGGACACGCTGACCCGGGGACCGGCCATCGTTATCGGCTCCTCGATGGGCGGATGGATCGCCTTGCATTTGGCGTTGGCCCGGCCGGATCGCGTGGCGGGTATTGTCGGGGTCGCCGCAGCGCCGGATTTCACCCGATGGATCAAGGCAGCGATATCGCCGGAGCAGCATCGGCAGCTGGAACAGACAGGGCGGTTCGACGTGCCCAGCGATTACGGTGCGCCATATCCCATAACGCATGCGTTGCTGGAGGATGGGGAGTCGCATTGCCTGCTGGACCGCAGGATCGCCATCGCCTGCCCGGTCCGCCTGCTGCAGGGGATGGAGGATCCCGATGTTCCGTGGCAGACGGCCCATCGTATCCGCAATGCGATGGCCCATCCGAAAATGGCGGAGGTCGTGCTGATCGAGCATGGAGACCACAGGCTTTCCCGGCCGCAGGATCTGGAGCGCATCGCGCAACAGGCCGACGCGCTTTCGGAACAGGCCGGAGCTTAGATTTTATTTGCGCCTGTATTTCAGCCTTTTGGCTTTGGCCGGCGATTTCCCAGCGGCCTGCATCTCCAGGCCGCCGACAGCCTTGTGCACAAAACTGGCAATGATCAGAAGGGCCAGAGGCAGCGCCGCGACCAGCGCGGTGCTCTGGCTCAGAAGAGGATCGAGCAGGGCCTGCCAGAAATCGGGATCCAGGTTGTCCTTGGCCCAGTTGAAGCTTTCCTGGTGGTAGTTGGCCCACATCCAGCCGACATCGCTGAACCGGAAGGCATGGATGAAATCGCCCATTTCCGGATGGCTGTAGGCCATATAAGCGTCATGAGAGATCGCTGCCGCCGGAAGCAGGGCGAGGAAGAAACCTAAAAGATGAGAACTGCGCATAGCCGTCCCGGGGTTGGGTTGCCTTGAAAGCCGTACAGGAAGCAACGGCCCTCCTTTCTCAACAATATCCGGAAAATACCCCGTCGCGCAACCAAACCTTTATTAAGGTCTTGAAATCAGGCGGGACACTGGCTAGGTTCTGCGTTCTGACGCATAGGGAGACGTGGCCGAGCGGTTGAAGGCGCACGCCTGGAAAGTGTGTATACGTTAACGCGTATCGAGGGTTCGAATCCCTCCGTCTCCGCCATTTCCTATCCTAAATAGCTGTTTTTGTAGGACTTATTGGAAGGGATGGCGCGTCATCCCACATATAAGCCCACATGAATTTAGCGGTTGATCGGCCCGATTCGATCGCAGTGGCGATACCGACATTTTCGTTCAGTTATGCGGTCCCGTAACGATTGTGCTATGTCATAGGTATGGCTTGGGACTTCCTACCGACGATGCCGAACGATCCGATAGCGGATTTGCCGACTGACAAGTTGGAACGCGCGATGGTGCTTCGCAACGGGCTTGTCGCGCTATGCGAAGGCAGCGGCAAGATGAACGAAGCTGTCTATCGATTGCTTCGGCGCGAGTTGATGAACGATCCGGCGGTTTCGAGCCTTGTCCCGCAGTTCGTCCGCACCGCCCAAGATACCGGGGCAATGTGGGCATATCTGAAGGATTACGCCCCACAATGGGAGCCGCGTCGCCAGTTCGTCCGCAACGAATTCGCGCCATTGATCGGTCGGCTAGAATGCGGCCCCACTCTTGCCGATACCGTCATATCCGACACGCTTACAGCATTCGACGCCGAAGCGATCATGGAAGCGTGGAACAAGGCGCTGGCACGGCGCGAAGCCGATCCGGCTGGCGCGATCACCGCAGCGCGGACGTTACTCGAAAGCGTATGCAAGCATCTTCTCGAAGATGACGAAGGCAACCCGATGTATGGGGGGAACGACGATCTTCCGAAGCTATACAAGCAAGCGTCGGAACGATTGAATATTGCACCGTCGCAACATTCCGAAGACGCGTTCAAACGCATCTTAGGTAGCGCCGCCAGCATCGTCGAAGGGCTAGGCACCCTTCGAAACAAGGTTGGGGATGCCCACGCTACAGGACGCAAGCCGGTGAGGGTCACACCGCGTCACGCTGCCCTTGCTGTCAACATGGCCGGAAGCATGGCACTGTTCTTGATCGAAACAGTGAACGCGCGGTCGGAAGCGTCGTTTTAGAACGGGATATCGTCGTCGTTGTCATATCCGAACGGATCGCCGATTTCTCCTGCTTCCCTTTCACCGGATTCCGCTACGTTAGTGTCAGTCTCCGCGCTGATATTTTCGACGATACAGCGTGCCCTCTGATACAGTTCGTCGAACGTGATAATCTCCGGCGATCGAGTGTTTCGCCGGTAGAGTTCAAAGCACGCAATCTTATCGTCGTTGCCGCGTAGTTCGGTCATGTTGCCAATTACAAGGTAACTACGCGGTTCGACTGCATAGGCGAGTTCGCCAGTTTCGTTGCCGTCGCCGTCTTTCAGCGCATCCCGGAATCGATTGCGCGCGAATTCGAATGCCGTCTTTTGCGTTTGCGTAACGGCGGCGGAAAGTTCGTCTGACACGGCCCAGCATCCGGCCCGATATGCGTCTTTCCGTAACAGGTCTGTCGAATCCTTTTTGATTTCGATTAGAATGTATTGGCTGATTTCGGCGCGAGTCCGCATAAGGGCATCGGCAGTCTTGCCGGGGGTGTCGAAGGCGTTGCCAGTTGTTCGCGTCTCTAGTTTCAGGCCTACCTTGTCCAAAAAGACGTAGTTCAAACCGTGTCCGAAGACCCAAGGGTTACGTTCGAAATACACTTGCCACGCGCGTTCATTGTGGGCTGCACCAAGCATCGCTTCAAATTCGGCGAGCGCCTGTCGCTTCGCTGCTACGGCGTAAATGTCATGGGGAAGCGATGGAGTTTCAGCGAGTTCCTTTATGATCGCCGCGCCTTTGTCGGTGCCTAGAAGCGTGCCGAGTGCGGCAACATCGACATTTTCAAGCGACACTCTCGCTTTCGTCGCTTCCGATAGATCAAGATGCGAGATGATTGATAGAAGCTGCGCCATCTGCGCCGCTTGGCAAGCGTTCACTTGGATATGGCCGTCGCTCTGCCACCCATGCGTTTTGTGGAAGCGAAGCTTTGTAATCTTCAGCGAATCGAAGTCGCGCCGATCGGATACGTAGAACGCTTTCACGGCAAGTTTGCATCGCGACGTGATTTCGACTTCGCCTAAGTCTTCTTCGCTCTCCGCAACGATCGTGGCGAACGCTCCCTTTTGTGCCGGGTGGGTGTAAAGCTGATTCGGCTTATAGTTCGCCAGATATTCGATATCGTCGGACATGGCACATGATAACGCGATTTCGAACGCAATCGAAGAAGGAACGATCCGAATACGATCGATGGAACCCGTCTCCGCCATTTGAATTATTATGCTTAAAATAAAAAATTCACAATCGTTTCAATGACTAAAGGATTTTATTTGCCCCTGTGCGGTCCGCCGCTGTCAATCTTTCCTTTATGGTTCGTGCCCAGAGTTGCAGATTTCTTAAATGCCGGCCGAAAAAATCATAACCGGGGCCGGCCGGCCCTCCTGGGAATATCAGGCATGTCGCGCAATCCGCCTGACCTCTATTTTTGGCGCTGCCGCGGGTATTGTCATCGGGGCGTACCACGAAGCCACCACATCCACACTCCAGTCGAAGATATTGGGGCAGATGGCAAGCGGAGAGCTTCTGACAACCGTCTCGACGCAAGCTCCCCCTGCCGAGGGACCTTATGATATCCGGCTTGGTTACAACATATCGGCGGAAAAACCGGAACCGGAGCGAATATAGGCAATCGAACCGCTACGCTGGTTTTTACTGTTGGCGCCCGCTTTTATGGCTGCATTACTCTTTATCTTCCCGATTCTGGTCCGAATGACAAATTCACCAGCGCTATCGCAGCACAGCTTTTGCACGCTATAGGCCCGTATCTGGCTCCCCTTTTTGATCCCTCCCTAAAAAATGAAGCGACCCAGGACTTGGTACAAAAGCAGGAAGATCCAAATGTTCTGCCTGAAATTACAACATTACCTGCGGCAACGCCTTCCGGTTGAATTTTTCGAAATAATTTTTGAGAAACCTTACTATTCCGTTAACAAGCGTAGCGGCGTATGCATTTGTATTAATTAATGAATTTCGTGGACGGCGGCACGCTTCCGGATTTATCATGAAAGAGTCACTACTCTGCGTCCGCGGGCAAAGGGAATCTTGAATCATGGTATTGTTGAAGCAGGCGCCGGAACAGCATCCCGCCGCGGTCGCGCGGAGCGATGTGCGCACCGTGTGGTACGTTTCGGCCATGGAACGGCTGATCGGCGTGGTGCAGGACCTGTCGCACGCACGCGATCTGAACACGATCATGGACATTGTCCGCAAGGCAGCGCGGGAGCTGACCGGCGCGGACGGGGCGACATTCGTCCTGCGCGACGGCGACCAGTGTTATTACGCGGAAGAGAACGCCATCGCCCCGCTCTGGAAGGGGCAGCGCTTCCCCATGAAAATCTGCATCAGCGGCTGGGTCATGGACAACGCCGCGCCCGCGGTGATCGAGGATATTTACGCCGATCCGCGCATCCCCGCCGACGCATACCGGCCCACCTTCGTCAAAAGCCTGGCCATGGTGCCGATCCGCAAGGACAGGCCCGTGGGAGCCATCGGCAATTACTGGGCCCGCAAGAGAAAGCCGGAGCCGGACGAGTTGAATATCCTGCAGGCGCTGGCCAATGTGACATCGGTCGCGCTGGAGAATGTCGACCTTTACACCCAGCTGCAGCAAAAACTCAAAGCCCTGGAGGCGTCCAACTATGAACTGAGCCGGTTCGCGTGGATCGCGTCCCATGATCTGAAATCCCCTCTCCGCGCGATCGACCGTCTGTCGCAATGGATCGAGGAGGACCAGGGCGCGGCGTTCAAGGGAGAGAGCAAGGAGCATTTCCGGCTGCTGCGGCAGCGCGTGCGGCGGATGGAAAAACTGCTGGACGATATCCTGGAATATTCGCATGTCGAGCGCAGCACGGACGGGCAGAGGAGCGAGATCGTCGATGGGCCGGCGCTGCTGGCCGATATCAGCGCCCTGATCGACCTGCCGGAAGGGTTTACGCTGACGGCATCCGGTTTCGACGCGGTGCACGTGCGGCGCATGCCGCTGGAACGCGTCTTCTGCAACCTGGTCAGCAACGCCATCAAACATCACGACCGCCCGGCAGGCATGATCGAGCTTGACGCGCGGGAGGACGAGGTAAAGTATACCTTTACCGTGCGCGACGACGGGCCGGGCATTCCGCCGCAATACCACCGGCAGATTTTCGAGATGTTCCAGACCCTGAAACCGCGCGACGCGAAAGAAGGAAGCGGCATGGGCCTGGCGCTGGTGCGGAAGATCCTGACCCTGTACGGCGGGGAGATCCATGTCGACTCCGAAGGCCGCGGATCGGCTTTCCGTTTTACCTGGCCCAAAAACCTGGAAGGGACGCTGCAGGATGCATAACGACAATTCCACCACACATATATTGCTGATCGAGGATGACGAGGTCGACGTGGCGGCCATCCGGCGGGCGCTGAAGCGCGCCAACGTCTCCAACCCCCTGGCCGTCGCCTGCGACGGCGCGGAAGCCCTGGATATCCTGAAAGGCCAGAACGGGCGCGAGAAACTGCCCCAGCCCTGCCTTCTGCTGGTCGATATCAACATGCCACGCATGAACGGACTTGAAATGCTGGAAATCCTGCGTTGCGATCCGGCGATGCGCCAGAACATCGTGTTCATGCTGACCACATCGGACCGCAACGAGGATAAAATCATGGCCTACCGCCTGGGCGTGGCGGGCTATGTTCTGAAAGACAATCTGGAACAGATGGCTTATATGCTGGGGTATTACTGCCAGGTCAACGAACTGCCCTACGCCGCACGGATGTAAGGCGTTCAGCCTGCCTGCTGACGAAGCTGCGCCAGAAGGGCGGAGACGTTGCCGCCGCCTTTCTGGATCACCGCGTCGAAGTCCGAACGCTGGGTCACCGACATGCTGACGCCTTCGACAATCACATCCACGACCTTATAACCGCCGTTCTTGTTGCGCACGCGCCATTCGACGGAAACAGGCTCTCCCTGCGCGGGAATGATGACGGACGAAACCATGGTGTCGGTGGGGGTCGCGCTGTCCGCGCGCGCCGCCTTCGCTTCAAACCCCTGGCCGGAATATTCCTTGAAGCGCGCGGAATAGACTTTCACGACGTAGCTGCGGAACAGGGACTGGTATTCCTTCTGCTGCGCCGGAGAAAGCTGGCGCCAGTATTTGCCGAGGGCGAAGCGCCCGATTGTTTCCATATCAAAACTGCTCTCCAGCAGCTTGCGGAATTCCTGGGTCTTGCCGTCCTGGCCCATGCTCTGGTCGCGCAAGAAAGAAAGCGCACGGTCGCCCATTCCGGAAACGAATGTCAAGGCACCGGCTTCCATCTGCGACCCGCCCTTCACCGGCACGGCCAGGCTCGCATCCGTCCCAGGCGCGGGCGAGAAAGCCTGAGCCGGAGACGGCACAGAAATGGCGGCAAGCAGGGCCGCCAGCCCGATTACGGCCGCGGCACGGGGGAAAACGCTTCTGGTCATAGGGTCCGAGACTTTCCTTTGTTCATCAATGCCTGACCCTATTTATCTTCGTTCCCGTAATCAGGAATGGAAGGGGCTCCCGAAAATTCAGGCTTCTGGTCGTTCAGCAAAGCCTCCCGGCGCTGCGCATAGGCGCTGCGCGCCGTGGCGTAATAGTCGATCGAATGCTTGCGGAGATCGTCCACCGCTTCCAGCAACTCCTCGCGCGTGGACAAGAGGGTCGCACCCCAGCGGGCGTAAATCCATTCCTCGTTATCCGTATTGTAAAGGTAGAGATTGAGGGGATCGGCGAAGCTGTCCACCAGCATGCCGGTGCCATCCCGCAGGGAAGACGGCCCCAGGACCGGGATCACGAAGTAGGCGCCGTGACCCACGCCCCAGCTGGCCAGAGTCTGGCCAAAATCTTCCTGTTCGTATTTGTAGCCATGGTTGCCCGCGACATCGAACAAGCCGCCGATGCCGACCGTCGTATTAACCGCGAAACGGATGAAATCATTGGTCAGGCCCTTGAAATCGCCCTGCAGCAGCTGGTTCGCCATGTTGACCGGGCTTTTCAGGTTTTTCAGAACGTTGCTGACGCCCTTGCGTACCGGCTGCGGCGTCACATAACGATATCCGCGCGCCACCGGTTCCAGGACCGCCTTGTCGATGGCGTCGTTCGCCTTGAACATCGCGCGGTTGTATCCTTCCAGCGGATCGGGAATGGAGCCGCCTGTCCGCTGCTGCGTCGAAGCGCAGGCGCCCAAAGCCAAGGTGCATGCCGCAGCCAGAAGGAGGCGCGGCAGGGAAGCGGTGCGATGTGCGGTCATTGTTGCGAACCTTTCGGAAATACCCACGTATACAGATTAAAGCAGTTCCGCATTACTTATTCGTTAATGTTGTATCCTGCAAGATTTTGAAAAGAAATAAAAAATTCATATTCCTTTCCGCTGTCATAATGCCGCCCCGTGCCGCTGCGGTCAATCCCGAAAAAATGCCGGATTTCAGCCATCCTCAATATTCAGCAACACGGCCGCCCCCAAAAGCGTCGCCACCACCGGCGGGGCCCATGACGCGGCAAACACGGGGATTTGATGCGAGGTTCCAAGGGCCTGGAGGAAGCTCGCGGCAAAAAACACCGCAAACCCCGCCGCCGCCCCGGCGACCACCATGACGAAGACCCCCCGGAAGCGCGGAGGCCGCAAAGAGACGCAAGCCGCCAGCAGAATCATGGCCGCGAACATCAGCGGCTGGGCCAGAAGCACATTAAAATGGATCTTCAGGCCGGTTGCGTCGAATCCGGTCTCCTCCATCGTTTCTATAAAGCCGGGCAAGGACCAGAAAGCTATCGTGGCGGGCGAGGAAAAGCTTTCCTCGATTTCCTGCGAGGTCAGGTCGGTGGGCAAAGTGACCGCCGGCAGCTTCTCAGCACGGCTGCCCGGACGGTTGCCGATGGCGTTTTCGAAGATCCAGCGCCCCCGCTCCAGCCGGGCCGACGGCGCGTCGAGACGCTGCCGGAAGCTGTTGTCCTTATTGAAATAAAGCACCATGACGTCATGGAGCACCCAACCAGGCAGGTCTACCTTGCCTGCATGAACGATGACCCGCCCGTCAGGCTGGTCCTGCCGGAGCCAAAGGCCGGCCTTCAGCAGGGTGACCGAGCTGCTGCGGCGGGAAAGGTACCGGTCCTCCAGCACCTCGAACCGCCCGATCATGGCGGCGCTCAAGGGGTTGAGAATGGCGAGGTACAGCATGCCGGTCAGCACGGCGGTGCCGAAAACCGGCGCCAGCAGCTGCCATATGGAATAGCCGGCGGACCGCATGACGATCAGTTCGCTGCGCCGGTTCAGCTTCCAGAACGCGAACATCGCGCCGAACAGAACCGCAAAGGGCAGCAGCATCTGCCCGACCTCCGGCAGTTTCAGAATGCCCATGCCGAGAACGAGTGAAACGGGAAGAGACTCCTCCTTCGACGCGCGTCGAAGCAATTCAACCGTGTCGACCAGATAGACGACGCCGAGCAGGGCCAGCAGGATAAAACAGAACCCGGACAGCCAGGAGCGGGCCAGATAACGGCTGAGTGTCGAGGATAATGTCATGCCGCCACCTTCAGTTTCCGGCGCCAGCGCTCCTTGAAGCCCTCGCTCCGACCGTCCAGGAAATAGAATGCCAGAAGGCCGGGGCCGATAAGAAGAAGATACATCATGCACAGACCCGCATTGGAATGCCGGGCGACGTCGAAGCCTGCGATATAGAACCCTTCGATGGCCGCGGCGGCCACGATGGCGGCGGTCATGCGTTTCCCCTGCCCGCGCCGGTCCGCATGGCCCGACAGGAAAATCGCCAGGACAACAGCGGTCAATACTGGCGCAAGAAGCGGACTCAGCAGCCGCCGGTTCAGTTCGATCAGGAATTCACGGCGGTTTTTGGCGTCGGCGACATCCCGCGCATCGGGATGCAGCAGTTCGAGAAAGGTGCGCTCCTCCGGCTCCCGCCAGCGCTGGCGCACGGGCGCCGTGCTCTCCGGCAGGTCGATCGTATAACGGTCGAAATTGAGACGGCTCAGCGCGCCCGTTCCCGGATTGAATTGCTGCCGCGATCCGTCATAAACCACCACCTGCTGGGAGCCGCCCGTGACCATCAGCATGCCGCGCCGCGCCAGAACCGTGACGGGATATTTGTTTTCCGGGCGGCTGTCGTGGATCATCAGGCCGCGCAATTCCCCCGACGCCGATTTTTCCTGCACGAAGACGGTGACCTGTTTACCGACAGGGTTGAAGACGCCTTCACGGAAAAGGAGCGCGGAATACTGCGCCTTGATCTCGGCCTTCAGAGACTGCATCCCCACCAGGGATACAGGGGAAAGCCACGATGTGACGAAAACGAGGATGACCGCAATCAGCAAGGACAGGGATAAGGCCGGACGGGCCAGCCGGATCGGCGAAAATCCCGCGCCGCGCAACGCCACCAGTTCGCTGTCCACGGTCATGCGGTTATAAACGAACAGGGTCGCGGCCATCAGCGCGATCGGCAGGATGATCTCCAGAAAGCGCGGCATGGTCAGCAGGGTCAGCACCCAGAACGCCGTGCCCGATGCGCCCGCGTCGATGACCAGCTCCAGAAACCGCAGCGACTGGGTCAGGAAGACGATCGCCGCCAGCGTCACCGTAATGAAGACGGTGGCGATGGCCAGATCGCGCAGGATATAGCGGTCGAAAATCAGAAAAATTCCCCTTGGTTGCCTGAATAGAGAAGTTATAGTCTATATCGCCCTTGAAAAACCAGCAGGACCATCGATATGACGCTGACCGTCAGCTTCCGCAAGACGCCGAAAACCGGCATGGCCGCCGCCATCGCTACCGTCCGCAAGGACCGCCTGTCCCCTCAGGCGGATATTCTGGACAAGGATACAGGCGGATTGTTGCGTCATGTTCTTAAAAACCAGAAGATTTTTACCGGCAAGCCCGGACAGGTGCTGAGCATTACGGCCCCGAAAGACAGCGCATACCGCCGCATCGTTTTGCTGGGCCTGGGCGAGGACGATACGCCCGCCGCCTTTGAAACGGCGGGTGGAAAGCTGGCCGGGGCATTGAAGGGGACGGGCATCGACTCCGCCGTTCTGTTCGCGCCGGACGCCGTGGCGGGAGCGCATCTGGCGCTGGGCTTCAAACTGCGCGGATATGAGTTTCTGAAATACAAATCGCCGCCCGGCAAGGACGCCCCGCCCGTTATCCGGCTGGAACGCCTCGACGTTGTGACGCCGGACAGCGCAAAGGCGGCGCGGTTGTTCGAGCCTCTGGACGCCGCGGCGGACGGGGTGCTGTTCGCGCGCGATCTGGTGAACGAGCCGCCAAACGAGCTTTACCCGGAAAGCTTTGCCGAGCGGCTGAAATCCGAACTTCAGCCTCTGGGCGTCGAGGTGGAGATCATCGACGAACGCAAGATGCAGAAGCTGGGTTTCGGCGCGCATCTGGCGGTCGGAAAGGGCTCGGAGCGGCCGCCGCGTGTCGTGATCCTGCGCTGGCGCGGCAAAAAGGCGAAAAAGCCCGCCGCTTTCGTCGGCAAGGGCATCACCTTCGATACCGGCGGCATTTCCATCAAGCCGGCGGCCCAGATGGACGAGATGAAAATGGATATGGGCGGAGCCGCCGCCGTGGCCGGGCTGATGCGGTCGCTGGCCGCGCGCAAGGCGAAGGCCGATGTGGTCGGCGTGGTCGCGCTGGCGGAGAACATGCCGTCAGGCGCGGCCTACCGGCCCGGCGACATCCTGAAATCTTTTTCGGGCAAGACCATCGAGGTGCTGAATACCGATGCCGAGGGGCGGCTGGTTCTGTGCGACGCGCTGTCCTACGTCCAGAAAACATACGATCCGGCTGTCGTGGTCGATCTGGCGACCCTGACCGGCGCGATCATGGTGGCGCTGGGGCATGAATATTGCGGTGTGTTCGTGAATGACGATGCCGTCTGGGACGGCATGAACAAGGCCGCGAAAGAGTCGGGGGAAAAACTCTGGCGCATGCCTCTGGACGAAGCGTACCGCAAGGAGATGGAAAGCGGGGTCGCCGACCTGAAGAATCTCGGCAGCCTGGGCCGTTACGGCGGCGCCTGCAGCGCGGCTGGTTTCCTGGAGCATTTCATCGACAAGGGCCGTCCCTGGGCGCATATGGACATCGCGGGCACGGCCTGGGTCAACAGCGACCGGCCGCTGGGCCCGAAACACGCCACCGGCTTCGGCGTCCGCGTGCTCGACCGCCTGGTCGCGGATCTGTACGAAGGGTGAAAGCGGCGTTGCGCGACCGTGTCGATGCCGCAACCCTTGACGCCGTAGGGGAGCGCTACAGCATCGGAGTCAGCGACCATCTACTCGACCGGATGGGTATGACGGAGAGCCCCGTGGCGCGGCAATACCTGCCCGACATCCGCGAACTGAGCGACGCGCCGCAGGACCGGCCCGACCCGATCGGCGACCAGGCGCATAGCCCGGTCAAAGGCATCGTCCATCGTTATCCCAATCGCGCCCTGCTGATGCCGCTTGAAGTCTGCGCCGTCTATTGCCGGTTCTGTTTCCGGCGCGAAAAGGTGGGACAGGACGGGCATGGCCTTCTTTCTCCGGAGGATCTGCGCACGGCCCTCGGCTATATCGGGCGGGCAACCGCTCTGCGCGAAATCATCCTGACGGGCGGCGATCCCTTTGTTCTTTCGCCGCGCAGGATGGCCTTCATCGTAGATGCGTTGAATGCGATGAGCCATATCAGGATCCTGCGTTTTCACACACGCGTACCGGTGGCCGATCCTGCCCGCGTCACGGAAGAACTGTGCGCTCTTTTATCCGCAAGCAGCAAGCCGATTTACGTCGTCATTCATGTCAATCATATGGATGAGATGGATGCGCGGACGGATGCCGTCTTTGCCGCGTTGCGCCGCGCGAGTTGCATCCTGCTGTCGCAAAGCGTCTTGCTGAAAGGCGTCAATGACAATGCCGACGCGCTGGTCAGCCTGTTTCAGGGGCTGGTGGAACGCGGCGTCAAGCCCTATTACCTGCATCATCCCGATCTGGCGCCGGGCACATCGCATTTCCGCCTGTCCCCCGATCGCGGGCAGGCTCTGATGAAAGAAGTCCGGGGGCAGGTTTCCGGGCTTGCCATGCCAACCTATGTCCTCGACATTCCGGGCGGGTACGGCAAGGTGCCCATCGGCGCATGTCATCTGGAACGCCGGGGCGAAAGCACCTACAGTGTCGAGGATAGCCACGGCCATCTTCATTCCTACGACCCCGGTGCGACATGACGGAGATACGGTTTTACCATTTGCAGACCAGGACGACAGAGCAGGCCCTCCCTGAGCTGCTGACAAAGGCCCTGAGCCAAGGCCGCCGCATCGTTGTGCGTCTGCCGGATAAAAAGGCGGTCGAGGCGCTGAACGACCATCTCTGGACATTTCGTCCCGACAGTTTCCTGCCGCATGGCAGTGCGAAGGACGGATATGGGGAACGGCAGATCGTCTGGCTGACCGACGGAAACGACAATCCGAACGGCGCCGACATGCTGGTGCTGACAGGCGGCGCGAACGCGGACGATACGGACGCTTATACTTTATGCTGCGATATCTTTGAACCATCCGGTGCGGATGCGGCGCGAATGCGATGGAAAACCTGCCGCGACGCAGGGCATGAGGTGACATACTGGCAGCAGACGGACAAGGGCTGGGAAAAGAAAGCCTGACCGATGGCCGGACTGCACGGAACGCACGACATTCTCGCCCCCGCGAAAATCAACCTGCATCTTCATGTTACCGGAAGGCTGGACGACGGTTTTCACACACTCGATTCGCTGGTGGCGTTCGCGGATATCGGCGACCGCATCGTCATCGAACCCTCCGCCTCGTTCGAATTCCATGTCACCGGGCCGTTTGCGGAGGGTTTCAGCCCCGAGGAAAAAGACGCAGGCCCGCATTCGCGCAATTTGGCAGTGCGCGCGGCGCGCGATCTGGCGACAGCGACGGGACGCGACGCGCCCATCCGCATCATGCTTCAGAAAAATCTGCCGCTCGCTTCCGGCATCGGCGGCGGTTCGGCGGACGCGGCCGCCGTCCTCTGGGGCCTGACGGAATTGTGGCAATTACCGTCCGGATCGGCGTCCTGGCTTCCCGCCCTTGCCGCAGGCCTGGGATCGGATGTCCCGGCCTGCCTGAGATGCCGCCCCGTCCGCATGCGCGGTATCGGCGAAATTCTGGAGGATGGGCCGGAAATGCCGGAAATCCCCGTCCTGCTGATCCATCCCGGCCAGACCTGCCCGACGGCGGAAGTCTACAGCCGGTTCAAGGGACCCTTTCTCCATGACGCGGATTTGTCCTCCATCACCGGCTTCGAAAGCTTGGTTGAGCGGCTCAGACAGAATCATAACAGCCTGACGGAACCCGCCGTATCGCTGGTTCCGGAGATCGCTTTCGTTCTGGAGGCCCTGAACGCCCAGGCGGGATGCCGGCTCGCCCGCATGAGCGGCAGCGGAGCGACCTGTTTTGGCCTGTTCGATGACAGCACCGCGCGTGACGCGGCTGAATCTGTTTTGAAAAACCGCCATCCTGGCTGGTGGATCCGTAGCGGCATGCTGAACCGGCCAGTGCGGTATTGAAACTATACCCGTTTTCCACAACGCGATTCTTTATAATGATGGCGCCATGACTCCCAGTCGCCTAAGCTGCGACCCATGACCGTATCGTTTGCCCGTCTGGCCCAGACCGCCGAAGCCGAGGAAAAGGCCGCGCCTGCCTATCGCATCCTGCCCCATAACATGGAGGCGGAGCAGGGATTGATCGGCGCCCTTCTGATCGACAACCGCGCGATGGAAAAGATCGGCGACTTCCTGCGGTACGAGCATTTTTACGTTCCCGCGCATCGGCGGATTTTCCAGGCCATCGAAAAAATGATCGAACGCGGTCAGATGGCCTCGCCCGTCACGCTCAAGGGATATTTCGAACAGGATGAAAGCCTGACCCATGTCGGCGGCGCGGATTATCTGGCCGAACTGGCCGCCAGCGTCATCACCGTGGTCAACACGCTGGATTACGGGCGTACCGTCTATGACCTCCATCTCCGCCGTGAGCTGATCGCGCTGGGCGAAGACATGGTGACGCAGGCCTTCGAGCATTCGATCGAGCGCGACGCGAACAACGCCATCGAAAGCGCCGAGGCGCGTTTGTTTTCGCTGGCAGAGACGGGGCAGATCAAGGGCGGTTTCGTCTCGCTAAAAGATTCGGTTCTGGAGGCGATCCGCATCGCCGAGAAGGCGTATCAGAGCGAAGGGCATGTCACCGGCGTGACGACCGGGCTGCGCGACCTGGACTCCAAACTGGGCGGACTGCATCCTTCGGATCTTCTGATCCTGGCCGCACGGCCGTCCATGGGCAAGACGGCGCTGGCCGTCAACATGGCCTATGCGGCCGCAGCCAGATACGCCGAAACGGGCGGCAAGGAAGGCGCGATCTGCGGCTTTTTCTCACTGGAAATGTCGTCCGATCAGCTGGCCACGCGTATTCTGGCCGACCAGGCGAATATTTCCGGCGATGCGATCCGGAAGGGCGATATCCGGGAAGATGATTTCCGCCGTTTTGCCGAAGCGAGCCAGCGTCTGGCGCAGGTGCCGCTTTACATCGACGATACCCCTGCCCTGACCATCGGCGCGTTGCGGACCCGCGCGCGCCGTCTGAAACGGCAGCATGGCCTCGGCCTTCTGTTCGTCGACTATCTGCAACTGCTGCAGGGATCAGGAACCCGGCAGTCCGAGGGCAACCGGGTGCTGGAGATTTCGGAGATCACGCGGGGATTGAAAGCGATTGCCAAGGAATTGCAGATTCCCGTGGTCGCCCTGTCCCAGCTGTCGCGGGCCGTGGAGCAGCGTGAGGATAAAAGACCGCAGCTGGCCGACCTGCGTGAATCGGGATCGATCGAACAGGATGCGGATGTCGTCATGTTCATCTATCGGGATGAATACTATCTGTCGCGCTCCATGCCGGATATGGAAGATCATGACAAGTTCACCAAATGGCAGGAACGGATGGACAAGGCGATGAATATCGCCGAAGTGATCGTGGCGAAGCAACGTCACGGCCCTATCGGTCCTGTGCGCCTGCATTTCAACGCGGGCGTTACGCGATTTTCGGATCTCGACCAGTTGCACGATTCGCGGTAGGGCATTTCTTATGCGCCTTTTCCTGAAATTCATTCTGTTTCTGGGCGCAAGCGCGGCGGGATACGGCGTGATTTTGCTGATGCCATATGTGGCGTGGCGGCTCGGCATTTCCCCTGACATACCGGTGGGACCAGGGCTGGCGTCGTTCCAGCGCTGGTATTTTGTCGGATCGTTTCTGGCTTATCTTGCGGGCGTTCTGGTCGCCATCGGGTTTTTCTTCACGCGCGGCGCGGCGCAGATCCTTTTGCTCTGTGCACCGATCCTGGCGACGACGATCTTCGGCGCAGGCGTGTTCGCTTACTTCAGCCGATAACCGGCCAGCCTATCCGTTGACATTATAAATGTCGGGATGGCGCACAGGCAGATAGGGGCCATAAGCGGCGGGGCTGGGCGCAACTTCTTCATCCGCAGGCGCCACGGGCGCTTTTTCCGCGTGTTTTTCCTGCTCGGGGCCATAAGCCGCTTTCCGGACCGGGGGTCCTGCAGATTCCGCCGGTTCCGGTTCAACGGCAGCAGGCGCGTCGGCGACAATACCAGGATCCTCAGCCACGGCCACCGGATAGCCCTGGCGGTTACGGATGACAGCGCGGATCTTGGCCCAGTCGAGCAGGTCTTCGCGGTCCCCCGCTATGCGGAGGATCTGTTTCATATCCTCATCCGTCATGTCATAGAACGGGCGCCCGCCCTGTTCCTCGATCATCATCGCCTGGTCCAGCGGCGGATGGGCCTCTACATACAGCCTGCCGTCGATCCAGGCGGCCTTGACCGGCTGGTTGACCACCGTAACCGATGTGCCCACAGCCGTTTTCGGGAAAACCTTGATAATGTCTTCCGGATACATGCGGATGCAGCCGCTGGAGGCGCGCCGGCCGATGGCATATGGCTTGTCCGTGCCATGGATCGCATACTGGTCCCAGCCCAGATACATGGCATGCGTGCCCATCGGGTTTTCGGGGCCCGGGCCGACCTCGACCGGCAATTCGGGATGTTCCTTCCGCATCCGGTCGGTCGGACGCCAGATCGGACCCACGACCTTCCGCACGACTTTCGTCGTGCCGACAGGTGTCGACAAACCCTCGCGGCCCACGCCGATGGGGTGGGATTCGACCGTCCCGCCGTCCGGTCCATAGAGATACAGACGCATTTCCGGCAGATTGATGACGATGCCCCGGCGTACCGCATCGGGAAGCAGATGACGCGTCGGCAGAACGAGCTTCACATCCGCGCCCGGCATCCAGGGATCGACATAGGGATTGGCGGAGCGCAGTTCGTTAAAACCGATATCGTTGGCACGCGCAATCTCGACCAGCGTGTCCTCGTATTTGGTGACATGGGTCTTCATCTCGCCTACGAAAGGCGGCAGATCGCCCGCGGAAGCGGCAGCAGGGATCAGAACCATAACGGCACAGACAGTCAGGAGAAAACGTCCTCCTGCCTTTCCGATCGTTCCTTTGCTGCAATATCCAGTCGTCATGCCGCTTTTTTCATCCGTGTTTCAAGATTGCCGACCACAGCGTCCATAAACCCTTCGGTCGTCAGGTGTTTCTGATCGGGCCCGACCAGCAGGGCAAGATCCTTGGTCATCGCACCGCTCTCGATCGTCTGCACACAGACCTGTTCCAGGGCCTTGGCAAAGTCAAGGAGCGCGCGGTTACTATCGAACTTGGCCCGGTAATGCAAGCCTTGCGTCCAGGCGAAGATGGAGGCGACCGGATTGGTGGACGTCTTTTCACCCTTCTGCCACTGGCGGTAATGCCGGGTCACCGTGCCATGGGCCGCTTCGGCCTCCACGCATTTTCCATCCGGCGTGAGCAGGACGGAGGTCATGAGACCAAGCGAACCATATCCTTGAGCGACCACGTCCGACTGAACGTCGCCGTCATAGTTTTTGCAGGCCCACAGAAACCCGCCTTCTGACTTGACGGCGAAGGCCACCATGTCGTCGATCAGCCGGTGTTCGTACCACAGCTTCGCGGCTTCGAACTTCGCCTTGAATTCGGCGTCATAGATCCGCTGGAAGATGTCCATGAACTTGCCGTCATAGGCTTTCAGAATCGTGTTCTTGGTGGACATATAAACGGGGTAATTCCGCTGCAATCCGTAATTGAAGCAGGCGCGCGCGAAGCCCTCGATCGATTCGTCCACGTTATACATGCCCATGGCGACGCCGGGCCCTTCGAAGTCGTAGACCTCGAAGTCCTGTTTCGGGCCGCCGTCCTTCGGCACATAGGTCATGGTCAGCTTGCCCGGACCCGGCACCTTGAAATCCGTCGCCTTGTACTGATCGCCGAAAGCATGGCGGCCGACGACCATCGGCTGCTTCCAGCCGGGGACGTAGCGCGGCACGTTTTTGCAGATGATCGGTTCCCGGAACACCGTGCCGTTCAGAATGTTGCGGATGGTGCCGTTGGGCGATTTCCACATTTTCTTCAGATTGAATTCCTTAACCCGCGCCTCGTCCGGCGTGATGGTCGCGCATTTGACGCCCACGCCATGTTGCTTGATGGCATTGGCGCATTCGACCGTAACCTTGTCATCGGTCGCGTCGCGGTTCTGGATCGAAAGATCGTAATATTTCAGGTCGATATCGAGCCAGGGCAGGATCAGCCGCTCCCGGATCATCTGCCAGATGATCCGCGTCATTTCGTCGCCGTCGATTTCGACCACAGGTTTGTCGACCTTGATTTTCGGCATGTCTGTCTCAAAAAAAGCTGAGGGAACGTCGCTTCTTTCAGTGTAACGGAGAACGTCATGAAATGAAAGAAGAACGCGCCGGTCCGCTTCAGTTCCAGCTGGCCGCCGCCAGGGTTTGCATTTCGTGTTCGAGACGTTCGAAAACGCGGGCGAACAGGCCGCTTTTTTCGATGCGGCCCCGGCCTTCCGCCCAAAGTTCGTACAGGTTGGTCCGGGGACCGGCATGGCGCACGATGAAGGTCAGCGCCGCCGGGCTGTGGGCCGTGCGAAAATAGGAAAACAGGCAGATTCCTTCATCCATATCAACATCGACAGCCATGTCGGAAACGATTTTCGCGGAACAGGCGCGGCTGTAAAGCCCGGCCAGCCGTCTGAATTCACTGTTGCGGAATCCGGAGGCCCGGGCGGGCTGAAACGGCAGGTCGTTTTCAATGACGGCAAAGACCATAAACTTAATCATATCATGATTTTATCTATCCTGCACCGATAAAGATCCGGTTTGGCCGCAGGTTAAATAGGGAAAACCGGAAGGAAGACTCGATTCCGCCGCAATTTTGGTTATGATAACCGCCAGACTTGACCAGAAGGCTTTCATCATGACCGGCGACCTGATCCAGGATATCGACAATGCCATACGGCAGGAGCGCACGGAGCGCCTGTGGCGCGAATACGGGCCCTATATCATCGGCGGAGCCGTTCTGGCGGTGATCATCACCGGCGGCCTGTCGGGCTGGCAGGCATGGAAGGCGAAACAAGCGCAACGTGATACCGCCCAGGTCATGATGGCGATGGAAGCGAAGGACGCCCCGGCCAAGGCTGCCGCGCTGGATAAGGCCGTGCCGGACCTTCACCCCGGCCCCCGCGCGGTTGCGTCGTTCACGGCGGCTGGGCTGCTGATCAGCCAGGGAAAGAACGAGGATGCGCTCAAGCATTATGAGGCGGCGGCGAAAGACGCCTCGCTGCCTGCCGTTTACCGCGATCTGGCAACGTGGCTGGCTGTCAGGCTGGATTGGTCTCTGCACAAGGCGAACGCTCAGAATTTGCTAAGCCGCCTTGGGCCGCTTATCCAGGATAACAACAATCCCTGGACGCTTCATGCGCGCCTGGAAGCGGCGCAGATTGCCGCGCACGGCCTGAAGGATCTAGGCATGGCGCGGGATTATCTGGCACCCGTTCTGAAAGCAGAAAAAACACCGCCTTCGCTGAAACAGCGCGCCCAGGCGCTGGACCATGTCTATCAATTGCAGCAGGGAAATACTGTCGCACAACCCGCTAAAGAGGAGCAGGCCGGATGAAAAAACGTATCGCCCTTCCCCTGATATGCTGCACCCTTTTGACCGCCTGTTCCAGCGTGGACGGCTGGTTCGGCAAGGATGAGAAAAAGCCATTGCCAGGCCAGCGCGTTTCGGTTCTGCAGATGCAGCAACAGCTGGAGCCAGACGAGCCGCCCGCCGATGCCGCCGCCCTGGCTGTTCCGGCGCCGTGGGCGAACGAGTTCTGGCCCCAGGCCGGAGGCTATCCCAACCATGCCATGCAGAATCTGGCCTTCAATCCCGGCGCGCCGAAACTGGTCTGGAGCGCCGATATCGGCGAAGGCGCGACCAGGCGCCTGCCCCTGACAGCGGCGCCGATCGTCGCCGACGGCAAGGTCTTTGCCATTGATCGCGAACAGCGTCTGGCCGCCCTCGACATGAAGAGCGGCAAGGAAATCTGGCATGCGAATGTCCGCAAGAAAGACGAGAAGGACGAGGTGATTGGCGGCGGCGTTTCCTATTCGCGCGGCGTGCTGTACGTGACCAACGGTTATAACGAGGTGCGCGCCATGCGCGCGCAGGACGGAAAGCAGATCTGGAAGGCCTCTCTGCCCGCCCCGTCCCGCGCCGCGCCGACCGTGATGGAAAGCCGTGTCTTCGTGACGACGCTCGATAACCGTCTGATCGCGCTGGATGCCGAAAAGGGCGCGTTCCTGTGGGATTATGCCGGCATCGCCGAGACGGCGGGGCTGGTCGGCGCGGCAAGTCCGGCGGCGGCGAGCGGCATCGTCGTGCCCGCATTTTCCTCCGGCGAACTTTACGCGCTTCTGGTGGAAAACGGCTCCGTTTCCTGGAGCGAAAATCTGACCGGCCAGCGTTTTGCGGGCGGACTTTCCACCATTTCCGATATCAAGGGCCTGCCCGTTATCGACCGCGATCTTGTCATCGCGGTCAGTTTCGGCGGGCGTATGGTAGCGGTCGACCAGCGCACGGGCCAGCGGGTCTGGCAGAAGGATATCAGCAGCGCGGAGACGCCGTGGGTTGCTGGCGGGAAGATCTTCGTCCTGACTCTGAACAACGAAGTGCTGGCCCTGGCGCGGGACAGCGGAGCCATTTTATGGATCGCGCCTCTGCAGCGTTTCGAGGATCCGGACAATTCCCGCTCCAGCCCGGTCACCTGGACCGGACCCGTGATGGCGGGCACGCGGCTGATCCTCGCCTCCAGCACCGGACGGGTGGCCGAAATTTCATCCGATAACGGCAAGATCATCAGACAATGGGATTCCGGTTATGACGTTTCCCTGCCCCCCGCCATTGCCAGCGGCATGCTGTTCATGCTAGCGGATGACGGAACGCTGCTGGCGTATCAGTAGAGAGTCGTGAGTCGTGAGTCGTGAGTAAAAATAAAGTACCAACCTCTTCCTCACGACTTGCGACTCGCGACTCGCGACTGACCCTCGCCATCGTTGGCCGCCCAAATGTGGGAAAATCCACGCTGTTCAACCGCCTCGCCGGGAAGAAGATGGCGATCGTTAACGATACGCCGGGCGTGACGCGCGACTGGCGGGAGGCGGAGGCGCATCTTCTGGGCCAGGATTTCCGCGTGATCGACACGGCGGGGCTGGAGGAATCGTTCGATGATTCCATTCGCGGCCGCATGCGGCGGAAGACGGAAGACGCTCTGGGGGAAGCGGATGTCGTGCTGTTCCTGGTCGACGGACGCGCGGGCATCACGCCGCTGGACCGGCATTTCGCGGACTGGCTGCGCAGGCAGGGCAAGCCGGTCATACTGGGCGTGAATAAATGCGAGGGCGAGCGCGCATCGATGGCGGGCGTTGCCGAAGCCTGGGGCCTCGGCCTCGGCGATCCGATCCCGATGTCCGCCGAGCATAATGAAGGGCTGGGCGATTTGTTCGACGCGCTGAAACCCTATTTCCCCGAAGAGACGGAAAGCGAAGCCGAGGAGGATGACGCCTCTATCGACGAGCAGGGCCTCGATGCGCTGGAAGGCATGGAGGATTACGATTTCACCGGCGGGCAGGACGACAAGGCCGAAGAAAAACCGGTCAAGCTCGCCATCGTCGGGCGGCCCAATGTCGGCAAGTCCACGCTGATGAACACCATTCTGGGGCATGAGCGCGTGATGACGGGACCGGAGGCGGGCATCACGCGCGACGCCATCGCCGTGCAGTGGGAATACAAGGGGCGCAAAATTCGTCTGGTCGACACGGCGGGGATGCGCAAGAAGGGCAAGATCTATGACGCCATCGAGAAAATGGCGGTGGACGATACGTTGCGCGCGATCCGCCTGGCGCAGGTGGTCGTGCTGGTGCTCGACGCGGAAACGATGCTGGAAAAACAGGATCTGCTGATTGCCGAGCATATCCTCGACGAAGGCCGCGCCCTGATCATCGCCGTCAACAAATGGGACCTGCCCGAAGACCGCGCCATGGCGCTGAAAAAACTGGAGGACCGGATGGAGGCGTCATTGGCCCAGATCCGGGGCGTGCCGGTGATCACGCTGTCGGCCCTGCGCGGCGCCAACATCCCCAAGCTGATGGACGCGGTGCTGAATATTTTCACCGTCTGGAACAGCCGGGTGAAGACGGGCCGGCTGAACCGCTGGCTCGCCGGGATGGAAAGCCAGCACCCGGCCCCGCTGTCGAACGGCCGCCCCAACCGCCTGCGCTATATCACGCAGGTCAAGACGCGGCCTCCCACCTTCGCCGTCTGGGTCTCTAAGCCGAAAGACCTGCCTGAAACCTACAAGCGCTACCTGATCAACGGTCTGCGCGAAGTTTGCGATTTGCAAGGCATCCCTGTGCGCCTGCTGGTGCGGACAAGCAAAAATCCGTATACGGATTGATGTGACTTCAACTTGTTGCGCTCCCTAATACTATCCATCGTTACATGTCGAGGTCGCAGAACAGGATTAGCGATCAAAGCGCGGCACCAGCTTTTTTGAGAGCCTGTTCGACCTCCGCCTTTACGCTGCTGTCCCGGTCGCTTTGCATGCTGCTAAGACTTTTACAGGCGCGCATGCGCACGGATCCGTTATCCGTTTTTCTGCCAATGTCACCGAGGCCGTGAGCCACACAAGACCGCACCTTAGCCGATGAACTGCTTTTGAATCCTTCCAGCAACGCGATTCCCTCCAATGTGGCGATTCGCTCCCCGACCAATTCCGAAATGGTAAATGGCACCATCCAGTCCTCGAACCGGTCGAAGACACGTCCCAATGCGCGGGTCAGTTTCTCTTGGCCCCGGGCATTGATTTTGGGCCATTCGGTCATAACAACATTCATCAGGCGCCATGCGCCTTCTGTCTGCCGCAACTCTGGCGCTTCTATAAGGCGGGCAACCTCGCCGGGCAGATCATCCGGCCACTTGTCCAGCATCAGCAGCCCGCTTTCAAAATCATAAACAGCGTCCGCGAATTCCTTCTCGCCACATCGCGGCGTCGCACGGATGCGGTCATGGATCGATTGAATGGCATCGGGCCAGTCTACAGGACCATTCATTAATAACTCTTGTTTTGCAATATTATCTTCAAGTCCAAGGACAGAACAAATTACCGTGCATTATCGCCGTTACGGATGGTCGCACGGTATCTTGAGCTATTAATCATGGGCAACATGCAACACGCTACCGGTACCAATAATTTTTCCTTCCCAAAAAGAGACGCTCTTTCCTATTGAAAGTTTACGCAAGGCATTTTCTGCATAGAGAAAACGTACCGGAAGCTCATATGTTTCGCCTAGGGTAATAAGGCTGTCTGGAACTGAAATCCGGCAGTCAAAAGCGTCCTCATCGACATACAAAACACATTTATACACATCTCCGGCAATATTATTCTGTCTACCTCCTTCACTGGTAGGGGCAAATCTGGCCATGATTATTGCATCTGCATCAGTCATATTTCCCAAAGCTCTGGATTATCACAGCCTCTCCCGGTTACTCGCAGCGCGATAGCGCCTCCCGCTCTGCGTCTTCAGCGGACGCGAAAATTCCGTGTGAACGTCGTCCACCCTGTGGGCGCCAAATATTTTCCGTTTTATCGAATACGAACAACTCAAATCCATAGGTTCCGGCATCGCGCAGATAGATCAAAATCTTCCGCTGGCCTTCTTCGCCTATGATCTCTTTAACATTTTTCATACTTTTTCTATTGTCGTTTGCATGCTGCTAAACTTGCTTTGACAATTTCTCCGTGTCTGCGGTTCTCGGGGGCCACCAGTTCCAAGAAAATCGAAACGATCTCTTCCGGCGCGGGCAACGTTTCCGGCTTCTCCCCCGGAAACGCCTCCGCCCGCATGGCGGTGCGGACGCCGCCGGGGTTGACCAGGTTGACGCGCAAATTCGTCTTTTCGGTTTCCGCCGCCCATGTGCGGGCCAGCGCTTCCAGCGCCGCCTTGCTGACGCCGTAGGCGCCCCAATAGGCGCGGCCTTCCGCGGCGCTGCTCGTCACCAGGATCGCGCGGCCCGCGTCGGAGGCGCGCAGCAGGGGATCGAGCGTGCGGATCAGGCGGAAATTGGCGGTCAGGTTGACGGCCAGGACCTTGTCCCATTCCCCCGCCTTCTGGTGCGCGACGGGGGTCAGCGTCCCCAGCATCCCGGCATTGCCGACGAAAATGTCGAGCCGCCCGAATTTCTGCATCAGCAAAGGCCCAAGATTGTCCAGCGGGTCCGGATCGCGCAGGTCCACGGGCATCAGCGTGGCCGAACCGCCCGTCTGGCGGATCTCGTCGTCCAGCGTCTCCAGCGCCCCCACGGTCCGGGCCAGCAGCACGACATGCGCGCCCGCCCTGGCATAGGCCTTCGCCACGGCGGCCCCGATGCCGCGCGACGCGCCGGTGATCAGGGCCACCCGGCCCGACAGATCGATTGAAGTCATGGAATTCTCCTTGTCCGCGTTTATAGCCAAACCTGTCCGGCAAGCCCACCCCCAAATTGTCCTCTACCTCTGTCTTCCGCAGGGCAGTCACGTATAACGGTTGTTATCATAGAAGCGCCGCAGGCTTTTTTTAAACACGGCGACCACGGCGGTCACGGCGATAATGAGCGCTCACTATCGCCGTGACCACCGTGTTTCATTTTTAAATTTTTAACCGCGAAGGCGTGAAGATCATGAACTATACGTTCATCTTCGCTTCTTCGCGCCTTCGCGGTTAATTTTTATAATGAAAAAGGTTGTTTTAGGCAGGCTATCCTGCCTGCCCTTGGGGAGGAAAGATTGAGCATGTACAATTTTCTGGATTCCGGAAGGGTTATTCTCTATCAATAAGCGTCAAATTCTTCCATGCCGCCCGGAGATTTGACATGCCCATGAAATCCGCCCCCATCCGCGAAGGTCTGACCTTCGACGACGTGCTGCTGCTTCCCGCCGCGTCCGAAATCCATCCGTCCGACGCGGACACAAGGACGCGCCTCACGAAAACGATTGAGTTGAACATCCCGCTATTGTCCTCCGCCATGGACACGGTGACGGAGGCGGAGATGGCGATCGCAATGGCGCAGGCCGGGGGCCTCGGCGTCCTTCACCGCAACATGGGCGTCGAGGAACAGGCGGAGCAGGTCCGGCGGGTCAAGCGGTTCGAATCGGGCATGGTCCTGAACCCCATCACCATCCACCCGGACGCGACGCTGGCCGAGGCGCTGGACCTGATGCAGCGCAACCGCATTTCCGGGATCCCGGTGACGGAACCGGGCGGCAGGCTGGTCGGCATCCTGACCAACCGCGACGTGCGCTTCGCCGAAAACCGCGATCAGCCGGTGCGCGAATTGATGACGGCGGAAAACCTCGTCACCATTTCGAAAAACGTCGGCAAGGAGGAGGCGAAGCGCCTGCTGCACAAGCACCGCATCGAAAAGCTGCTGATCGTGGACGATCAGGGGCGCTGCATCGGCCTGATGACGGTGAAGGATATCGAGAAATCCGCCCTGTTCCCGCAGGCCGCGAAGGACGCGCAAGGCCGCCTGCTGGTCGCCGCCGCCGTCGGCACGGGCGGGACGGGAACGGAACGCGCGGAGGCGATGGCGGAAGCGGGGCTCGACGTCGTCGTCGTCGACACGGCGCACGGCCATTCGAAAAACGTGCTGGACACGGTGCGCCGCATCCGCGACATCCGGTCGAACAAATTGCAGATCATCGCAGGAAACATCGCCACGGCGGACGCGGCGAAGGCTCTGATCGACGCGGGCGCCGACGCGGTGAAGGTCGGCATCGGGCCGGGCAGTATCTGCACCACGCGCGTCGTCGCGGGCGTCGGCGTGCCGCAGCTGACCGCCATCATGGACGTGGCCGAGGCCTGCGCGAAAAAAGGCATTCCCGTCATCGCCGACGGAGGAATCAAGTATTCAGGCGATTTCGCAAAGGCGATCGCGGCGGGCGCGGATTGCGCCATGGTGGGCGGCCTGCTGGCCGGAACGGACGAGGCGCCGGGCGAGGTCATTCTGTATCAGGGCCGGTCCTATAAATCCTATCGCGGGATGGGATCGGTGGGCGCGATGGTGCGCGGTTCCGCCGACCGGTATTTTCAAGGGGCCGTCAAGCAGGCGCAGAAACTTGTGCCCGAAGGAATCGAAGGCCGCGTGCCTTACAAGGGCGCGGTCGCGCCCGTGCTGCATCAACTTGTGGGTGGCCTGCGCGCCTCGATGGGCTATACCGGCTGCCGCACGGTGGCCGAAATGAAAGCGAATGCCGAATTCATGCGCATGACCGGCGCGGGCTATCGCGAAAGCCATGTCCATGATGTGACGATCACGCAGGAAGCGCCGAATTACCGCGAGCAGCAGCGGTAATCCGGCTACGGCTTCTAGTTCGTCGAATCCTTGATTTTTTCGCCTGCGTCCTCGACGGCATTGCCGACGCCTTGCGCCGCGTCGCTCAGGCCTTCGCTGATCTGCTCGCCGGGAGTCCGGGGCCGCGACGATTGCTGGTAAACGACAACCGCAAGCACCAGCACGGTGACCACCAGAATGGCCATCAGGATATTATTGTTCCGCATCGATCGATCCTCTGTTATGCAGTTTCGATGCACCAACAGCGTAGCGGTGAAAAGGTTCCATGCTGATCGGCCCTGCCGGATTGAACGACTGCAATGATCTGGCCCGTATCCATATCGAGGGCTGGCGGGCTTCCTACCGCGGGCTGGTCGACCAGACCTATCTCGGCAGTCTCGACGAAAACGCGCGCGCCGGGCAGTGGCGGCAATGGTTGGAAGAAAAGCAATGCGAGGCGCTTCTGGCGCGGGACGAAAATGGCAAGGCCGCCGGTTTCATCAGCTATGGCCGCTTGAAAACACCTCCGCCGGGTACTTCCCCCATCAGGCCCGTTTATTCAGGGGAGGTTTATGCGCTCTATATCCTGCCGGAATACTGGCGGCATGGCCTGGGACGCAAGTTAATGGCGGAGGCGGCGACGGCGCTTATGGCTATGAAACACAAATCCCTCTGTCTATGGGTACTTGAAGGCAATAAAAATGCTGTGGCTTTCTACAAGGCGCTGGGCGGACAGAAATGCGGCAAGAAAATGGTGGAGATTGGCGGAAAGACCTTGCCTGAAGCGGCGTTCGGCTGGCGGGATGTTTCAGATCTTAGGGTTTAAAACCAAACTTGTCATGACTGATAGAGTCCCCCTCCCTGAAGGGGGCGGGGGAGGGTACTCGATGCCGGGCGTTTAGTTTAAGCGCGGAATGCCGGACACCCCCACCCAACCCTCCCCCTCAGGGGGAGGGCTTTGTCTTTCGATCATTATGGGCTTGACTATAAAACACCAGAGCCAGACAGAGATAAACAGAGATCAATCAAAAAACTTCGTGTTCTTCGTTTTCTTTTCTGCTTCGCGTTAAAAAAAAATCAACACGAAGAAAAAGAAGAAAGGGAAGAACACAAAGATAAAGAACTCTGTTTATCTCTGTCTGGCTCTGGTGTTGAAATTCCGATCAATTATTCGCAAGCCGTTCGACGAAACTGTCCATAACCCGTTTGGAGCCGCTTTTGTCGAAAGCAATATCGAGTTTGTGCCCGTCGACGTTGATCACTGTGCCCTCGCCGAATTTTTCATGGAACACGCGGGCACCACGCACAAAGCCTTCGGCGGGCAGAGGGCGCTGCGCCGTCCGGTAGGACGCACCCTGTGGTCCCTGCCAGGACCGGCGTTCCGGCACGGCGAAACCTGAAGAGTCCCAGTGGCTGGACCGACCGGCGTAGAGGCCGGGATCGGCGCTGCTTTCGATGTGATCGCCGGGCAGTTCGTCCACGAAGCGCGACGGGATCGCGTTGATCCAGTTGCCGTACATGCGGCGGTTGGCGGCGTGGGAGATATAGGCGCGCTTCCGCGCCCGGGTGATGCCGACATAAGCCAGACGCCGTTCCTCCTCCAGCCCCTTCATGCCGTTCTCGTCCATGCTGCGCTGGGAGGGGAATAGCCCCTCCTCCCAGCCCGGCAGGAAGACGGCGTCGAATTCCAGGCCCTTCGCGCCATGCAGGGTCATCAGCGTGACGCTGTCCTGCGTCTGGCCTTCCTGGTTTTCCAGCACGAGCGCGATATGCTCCAGGAAGTCCTGGAGCGTTTCGAATTCCGCCATGCCGGTGATCAGCTCCTTCAGGTTTTCGATCCGGCCCGGCGCATCGGGCGATTTGTCCAGCTTCCACATCTCCATATAGCCGGACTGGTCCAGCACCTGCGCCGCCAGTTCGGGATGCCGCATCGTGCCCAGAAGCGACTGCCAGCGCTCGAAATCGTCGATCAGTTTCTGCAGCGCGCCTTTGACTTTCGCTTTCAGCTCGTCCGTGTCGAGCAGGGCTTTCGTCGTTTCATACAGGCTGACGCCTCGCGCGCGGGCATGACCGTAGAGCAGCTGCAGCGTCGTGTCGCCGATGCCGCGTTTCGGCACGTTGATAATGCGTTCCAGCGCCAGATCGTCCGCCGGCTGCGCGATGACGCGCAGGTAAGCGAGCGCGTCGCGGATTTCCTGCCGCTCGTAAAAGCGCGGGCCGCCGATCACGCGATAGGGCAGGCCCAGCTGGATAAAGCGTTCCTCGAATTCGCGCGTCTGGAAACCGGCGCGGACCAGCACGGCCATTTGCTGCAGTTTCCATTCTTTATGCTGCAGCTGTTCGATCTCCTCGCCTACCCAGCGCGCCTCCGCCGGCCCGTCCCATAAACCGCGCACGACAATCTTTTCGCCATGATCGGATTCGGACCAGAGGGTTTTGCCGAGACGTCCTTCGTTATGGGCGATCACGCCGCTGGCCGCCGCGAGGATATGCCCGGTGGACCGGTAATTCTGTTCGAGGCGGATAATTTTCGCGCCCGGAAAATCCTGTTCGAAGCGCAGGATATTGCCGACCTCGGCCCCCCGCCAGCCGTAGATCGACTGATCGTCGTCGCCGACGCAGCAGATATTGTTCGAGCCCCTGGCCAGAAGGCGCAGCCACAGATATTGCGCGACGTTCGTATCCTGGTATTCGTCCACCATGATATAGCGGAAGCGGCGGTGATAATCGGCCAGCACGTCCGCATGGGCGGGATCTTTCAGGATCGTGATCATGTGCAGCAGCAGATCGCCGAAATCGCAGGCGTTCACGGCTTTGAGGCGGCTTTGATACAGCGCATACAGGCTGATCAGCTTGCCGTCCGCCTCGCGCCCCGCTTCTTCCGCCTTCAGATCGCGCGGCAGCAGGCCGCGGTCCTTCCAGCGTCCGATATGATCGGCCATCGCCCTGGGCGGCCATTTCTTGGTGTCGATATTCTGGCCTTCCATGATCTGTTTCATCAGGCGGACCTGATCGTCCGTATCGATGATCGTGAAATTGCCATTGAGGCCGACGAGATCGGCATGGCGGCGCAGCATGCGGGCCGCCAGCGCGTGGAACGTCCCCAGCCACCAGCCCTCCACCGGCTGGCCGCCCATCAGGCGGGAAACGCGTTCCTTCATCTCCCCGGCGGCCTTGTTGGTGAAGGTGACGGCGAGAATCTGCGACGGCCAGGCGCGGCTGGTCCGTAAGAGATGCGCGAGCCGCGTGGTGAGAACGCGTGTCTTGCCCGTGCCCGCCCCGGCCAGAACAAGGACAGGCCCATCAAGCGCTTCGACGGCCTCGCGCTGGACGGGGTTCAGGCCCGACAGATAAGGCGCGGACTCGGAAAAAAGGGAAGGCGAAGAATGTTGCATCCCTTATCAATATGCGGATTTAGTCCATCGTAACAAGAGCGCCGTCATGCTTTCATGCAAAACGGGGCCCTTAAGGCCCCGCTTACAAAAAACGGCCGAAAATTACTGACGGCCGCCGCGCTGTGTATTTTGATCCGTACGGCCCTGGCTCTGACCTTGTTTGTTGGCCTGATCGCGATCTTTTTGATCCTGATTAGGCTGGCGCTGACCTTGATTGTTGTTTTGGTTTTGCATGGGAACTGCTCCTAGGATGTTACGGCAATGCTTATCATTGCCTTCAAAGAGGCCAACAAATTCTCCCCAAGTCAGTTCCTGAAAAGAGCAGGACGTTTTTATATGGCAGCCATGCGATCCTTACGGCTGCGCTAGGCGTGGGAACTTCTCCTTTGTTTATCTATTGGCGTGGTCTCAACAAAGATTAAAGGAAGGAATGTCATGCCAATCAAATCTAGATTTATTCCGGTTGCGGTGCTGCTGGCCGCAGCGATGTTATTCCTGAATGCCTCAAAGGTGAAGGCACAGGAGGGCAACGTTTCCGCCAAGACACAAAGTTTTATTGAAAACGCCACTTCCGGGAATAATTTTGAGATTCAATCCAGCAAAACGGCCCTGGATAAATCAAAAAACGATGCTGTCCGCAGCTTTGCCCAAAAGATGATCAATGACCATACCAAAGCGGGCAACGATATGACGGCAACACTTAAAAAAGCCAATATACCGGCGCTGGTAAATCCGGACATGCTGGCCCAAAAACATCAGGATGTGCTGAACTCACTCAAAAATGAAACGAGCGGATTCGATCAAGCGTATATTGATGCGCAAACAAAGGCGCATGACGAAACCGTTTCGCTGTTCGAAGATTATGCGGAAAACGGTGACAATCCGGACGTCAAAACTTTTGCCCGCAACACGCTTCCGACCCTGAAAGAACACCGGGACCACATAAAGGAAATGAAGCCGACGCAATAAAACAGGATTAAGCCTCAATAATGCGCGGCTCATGACCGCGCGTTTTTTTATGCGGCGTATCGATCCAGTGATTCTCGAAGCGCCTTTTTGCGATCAGGACTTGCGAAGCTGGCGTCTATGCTATTTCGCGCAAGCTTTAAAATGTCTTCCTTGTTCAGGACGAGCGCATCCGCAGCAGCCTTGTAGTTGTCGTTCATATAGCCGCCGAAATAGGCCGGATCGTCCGAGTTCACCGTCGCGCGGATGCCGAGATCGAGCATGCGCCGGATCGGATGCTGGCGCATGTCTTTAACATTGCAGAGTTTCAGATTGCTTAAAGGACAGACGGTCAGCGCCATGCCCTCTGCGGCAAGCCGCTTCGCCAGTTCCGGATCCTCCAGCGAACGGTTACCATGATCGATCCGGTCGACATGAAGAAGATCGAGCGCTTCGCGGACATACTCCGGCGGGCCTTCCTCCCCGGCATGGGCGCAGAGCAGGAAGCCTTCCTTTTTCGCCTCGGCAAAGACCCGCGCGAATTTCGCGGGCGGATGGCCGACTTCGGACGAGTCCAGACCGACGCCGATGATTTTATCCTTGTAAGGAAGCGCCTGTCTCAGCGTTTCGAACGCACTCTCCTCGGAGAGATGGCGCAGGAAACACATGATCAATTTCGAGGTCACGCCCAGTTTCGCTTCGCCGTTGTCCAGCCCGCGCACGATGCCGTTCAGCGCGGTCTCGAACGCGACACCGCGTTCCGTATGCCCCTGCGGATCGAAAAAGATCTCGGCATGCTGAACGTTTTCCGCCGCCACGCGCCGGAGATAGGCCATGGTCAGGTCGTAAAAATCCTCCTCCGTGCGCAGGACATTCATGCCCTGATAGTAAATATCGAGGAAGCTCTGCAGATTCGTGAAGCTATAGGCCTTGCGGACATCCTCGACGCTGGCGAAAGGGATGGCGATCTTGTTGCGCTTCGCCAGCGCGAACATCAGTTCGGGTTCGAGGCTGCCCTCGATATGCAGGTGCAGTTCGACCTTGGGCAGGCCCTCGATAAACGTATGCAAATTCGTCATAAAGCGATTTCTAGCACGGCTTCACTGCATGAACCAGCCATGGCTGACCACGATGGACTGCCCGGTCAGGGCGTTCGACTCGAATCCGGCGAAGAACAGCGCGCATTCGGCTACGTCCTGCACCGTGGTAAACTCTCCGTCGACCGTTTCCTTCAGCATGATCTTCTTCACGACGTCTTCCTCGGAAATACCGAATTCCTTCGCCTGTTCCGGGATCTGCTTCTCGACCAGGGGCGTGCGGACGAAGCCGGGGCAGATGACGTTGGCGCGGATGCCGTGCTCCGCCCCTTCCTTCGCCACCACCTTCGCGAGGCCGATGAGTGCATGCTTGGCCGCCACATAAGGGGCTTTCAGTTTCGAGGCCTCCTTGGAATGCACGGAACCCATGTAGATGATGCTGCCGCCCGTCTTCTGCTTCACCATCTGGCGCATGGCGGCGCGGGTGGTCAGGAACGCGCCGTCGACGTGGATCGCCATCAGTTTTTTCCAGTCGTCATATTTAAAGTCAACCACCGGGCTGACGATCTGGATCCCCGCGTTGCTGACCAGAATGTCGATGGAGCCGAACGCCTTGGCCGCCTTGGCCATGCCGTCATCCACCTTCTGCTCGCTGGTCACATCCATATCAAGACCGATGACGTTCTTCCCCGACGGATCCATCTCTTTCGCCGCCGCGTCGGCGCGGTCCTGCCCCAGATCGGCGATCACGATCCGCGCGCCCTCGCGCAGATAGGTTCTGGCGATTTCATTGCCGATGCCGCTGGCGGCCCCGGTGACCACGGCGACCTTGTTTTTCAGGCGCATAGCTCTATTTCTCCTGCAGAGTGGAAACGGTGACGGAGAGGGATATAAGGCGGCTTCCTCTCCCGCAAAGCCTCTGCTATATATCTGCAAAGTTTCTTTGACGTTTCCAGCGAAAAGGTGATATGCATGCGCACATTAGTCATATTAGCCCTTCTGGCCCTTCCTGCCTGCAGCAATACATTCAACGGGATGGGACAGGACATGGAGAAAAACGGGCAGGCGATCCAGCGGCAATTTTAAACGGCCG
>JBDHTS010000004.1:0-43836 GCA_039808845.1 Alphaproteobacteria bacterium
GGCGCTTTCTCGCGGTCAAAGCGTTTAACGAGCAACACATCCCGTCCGCCTGCCGTGACGATCTGGCTTTCGGCCACATGAAGGCCGCATTCGCGTGCCAGTAAAAGCATTGCATGCTCGACGCGGGCGCTGTTCCATTTGTCATCCGGGCGGTTGAATTTTGCGATCCAGAGGCCGTTTTCATCCTCAATGACGGCCTTGGGTCGCGCACCGCCCATGGACGTGCCGATCAGCATCAGATCCTCGATCTGATCGTTGGTAGCATCAGCGGGCAATTCTTCGTCCTTGACGATGGCGTCAGCGACGCTCTGCAGCTTTTCCAGATCCAGCGTTTGATTAAAGAGCCGCTTTGGCGCTGGAGGCGTTTGATTCAAACCAAAGCCCAAAGCGCCGGCACGGTCGTCGGGAGAGTAAAGCAAATAATCGATCTCGCCGAGTTGCGGCTTACCAGCATGGCGCTCGATGACGCGGCGTCCCCAATAGTCAGGACCGGAATCGCGTAGCGCGCCGAATATGCCGTTCAGCGCAACGGTTTCATAAACCTGCGGCGTCAGTTTGAGTTCGACAGGATCGAGAGGAACGGCATCAGGCCGTGCAAGATAGCTTTTCCCGTACACGAAACGTCCGATGAGGGTTCCGCGTGGATCCGGATTCAATGCGAACCGTCCTGCTGTCACTGGTTCCGTACGGCCAGGCAGCGTGATGTAAACATAGCATTCCGATGGCGAAGAATCAGAAGTCATTGTCTATCTCTCCGCTTTGCCGCGCACGTGTGCGTTCGCGGGACAGGGCCAGAGTCTGGCCTTCCTTATCTTTGGCAGGGTCTGCTACGTCTTCTATTTGATCCAGAAGGCCAAGCGCCCACAGGAGCGCCATGTAAACGGCGATGCCGGTGGAGGGTTTGCCTTTTTCTGCATCGGAAATGGCACGCGGGCCCGTACCGATTTTCTCCGCCATTTCTTGAATGGTCAGCTTTCGGCGTACGCGCGCGGTCCGCAGATTGGTACCCAGCCGTGCGAGTGTTTGCTCAACGGCATAGGGAGGATTGGCCAGTAGCGAGTTTTTCTTTGTCATCTGTTCTTCAAACCGTTTTCTTCGGTTTGAAGATATCATAACTTTGCCTAGAAGTCAATAAATATGCCTTATAAAGCATATTAAGCGGTTTAATAAGCTTTGTAAGGAATATAAACGGTTAATTTTTGAGCTTGCTGAATATAGGGACCCGTCAAAGCGCTATGTTTTACATACCGGCTGTTATCATGCTGCAAATTTCAATTCAGGATGACGTTCCGGAAGGTCAGGGAGACGCGGCGGGTGCGTTCGGTTTTTATGCCGCTGATGATGTCGGACTTTCTGGCGGGGATGGCGTGCTGCCATTCGTAGCGGGCGGGGCTGGAGAGGACGATCAGGCTGCGGTCTTCTAAGACGGTGGATTTTTTCTCGCCGGTTTTTAGATTGGAGAATTCCATGATGCAGGGGGATTCCAAGCTTAGTGAAGCGATTGTTTCAGAAAAGCACGGTACGCAATCGATATGCGCTGAGATGCCTTGGCCAGGCAGATATTCATTCACGATGACTTGGTCTGGAACCGATGGAAAAATATTATCATTATGTAGCTTTTTGGATATCGGGGAGACCCAGTCGGGCAACGGTCCTAAATAGGCATCATTGCCGACAGCGCGGGCTTTATAATCATGTTTATAGCCGTAATGCTGCACGTGGCGTTTAAGATCCGTCAGCCAGCGTTGCTGGTTGATTTGCGACAGTAAGAAATCCTGTTCCTGAGCGGAAATGAAATCAGGAATGTAAGTGAGACCTGAAATCTCAGGTTTGCTCTCCAGGTGATAGAGCAGGCTACTTTTTATCATTATTTCAACATAGCACATTGATCATATTAACATTAGCAGATACGATTTTTGAATGAATTTATGGAATTTTTATTTATACGGATTTTTTCCTGCCTATGTAATCGCTGTTCCGCTTTTAATTTTTATGATAAAGCCGGATGCGCCTTCATGGAAAAAATCCTGTAGAACGATATTCCTGATTTTTTTATTGCCTCTTTTAATTGCCCCTTTGAGTTACATTCGGGCTCAAATGGGACTGCCTCATGGCCGAGATTACGGATGTTGGGTTTATAATTTATATTTCTTTCTCTTGTTTTCTGGAATATCGGTTGTTTATGTCGGCTGGTGGGAGTTTGCCTGGAGGTTTATAAACAAACAATTTTCCTGGGATATCCAAGATGATTTAAAATATGGGCTTATAAGCAACATCGTAATTTTCTTATCAGGCTTTATCACTTTTACTTTTCTCTTAATAGCTCTCGGATATAAATATAATGCCTATCTGATATTTGATATTTTTTGGGTAGCTAAAAAATATATTTACTTTGAGATTATTCCTCTAGTCTGTTGACTTTATCGAACCTGTGATTTTTGTGGTCCATGTGCCTGTAATGGGATAGCGTGTACCAAGGAATAGGTCCGTAGTCACTAATGTTACATCTCCTATAGGATTATCCCATAAAATGTCAGGGTCGGAGTTGCCAAAAGCAGTTTGTCTTATATTCCAAGGGTCGGTGAATTCATCATCAAGCAAGTAGTATACGATTGCATCTATACGCAAAATATTGCCATCTTTTTTTACTGTGCCATTAAAACGGCCCTTGATAACAGCATTCCCAATAGAGAATACAATTTCTTCAAAATCATACGATCTTTCCCAGGTATCGCTAAATTTTCCTGACTGGACTTCTCTGGCTTTATTTTCAATCTGTTTTTCTACTTTGTGAAACATTATTTGTTTAGCATGCCAAATAATATCGACAAGCCAGCCCACTTCAGGCAAAGTAACTTCTCGGCCTTTCCCCCTCCAAAAATGCTTTTTAAAATCTTCATCAGTCCATTTATAAGAAGACTGTTCTAGAGGGCTTATAACTTCCTGCTTCAAGCCTTCGGCTTCTCCTTTAACTGGTTCGGCCCAGCAGCGGCAATTGAATTCTTCGCCGGGATCTGGATTGTCGCTCCAGTCGCGGATGGTACGATTGAATTCTGCATGACCTTTGCGGACTTTGTCATCTTCGACTGTGCGCCAGATATATTGTCCTTCTGGGGTTTTCGATGTTTCCTTATTTAGAGCGCGGATAGTCTCATCGTCAGGTTTGGCCGAGCCGTTGGCTGTAAGACCGCGATCCTTTTGAAATGCCTTTAAAGCATCAAATACGCCGGTGTCAGCTATACCGGTAATACCAACTTTCTCGTACGGCTGATAATAGCCGAGGCGATTCAAGGCTTTTTTCATTTGCTTGATGTCGAATTCGTCCACTTTGCCGTTCGCGGCAAAGGGTCGGGAAAGCTCTATTTTCATGGGAATCTCAATGCGTTGATAAAATGGAAAAAAGGCCACGGTGCTGGACGCACCTGTGACCCTTATGGAGATTATATTCCTATCTTGTGAGCTAAAAGTCAAGGCTTTTAGTTTACGCAGGAACCAGCATAATTCAATGCCGAAACGCCCTTCAGGTTTTAAAGGGTGGAATATCAACGGGATGGCGATTTCGCGCCGTTAACCGGTTTAAATTGCGGGCGGTGGGCGGTGTGGACGTGATACTTAAAATCGTCAGATCCGGATCGCGGTCGAGCATATGCTGGAATCCATGGCCTTGGATGACGGCCTTGGTCATTGTATTGTGAAGCTCAGGATATGAAGCGTTTTGACGAACAGATACAGGTCCATGCGATGGATCCTAAACCGGCTTACAGCTATCGCGAAGATCAAAATGTCCCGGCGTTCGATGACAGCCGCCCGGTGATGGTATTCGACGGCGTGTGCGTGCTGTGCTCCGGCGGCGCGGCCCGGCTGATGGCATGGGACCGACGCGGGGAATTCCGGTTCGCCACGGCGCAGTCCCGGCTGGGGCAGGCCTTGCTGGCGCATTACGGCTGCGATACCGAAAACTTCGATACGGTGCTGCTGGTTTCGGGCGGGAAGGGGACTATGAAATCGGGCGCCTATCTGGAAACCGCGCGTCTCCTGGGCGGCTGGTGGCGGCTGTTCACCGTGTTCCGCCTGGTCCCGGAATTCATCCGCGACCCTGTCTACGATTTCAAGGCCCGCAACCGCTACAACTGGTTCGGCAAAACGGAATATTGCCGCCTGATCCCGCCGGGGCTTAAAGAGCGGTTTCTGGATATATGATTAACCGCGCTTTTTTGAGATATATGAATTATCCCAACGGCTTGTGTTCGATTTTAGTTATTGTTTGCACGAAAATTCTCTTGTCATTATCCGGCAAATCAATGCAAATACTGTCTTAACTGGCGTTAAGCCTAAAAAGTTTGCAGGGAATTTTCATGCTGGATCTGGATCATCTGACGGAAGAGGCGTATCTCGCTGAGAAGGAAGTCTTGATCGCCCTGCGCCGGGAAAGGCAGGTCGTTCCTACAGATGAATTAATTCGTCAATTGGAGCGTCTGGGCTTTACATGTCGTCAGCCCGGTTCCTCGCATGTTTCTTACAAAAATAAAAAATTCCGTGTTTATGGCGGGTTGGTCGCGAATAGCAAAAAAAGAAGTCCCCAGTTTGGAGCTGCGCGTGACTGCCTTATGGTTCTTGAAATGGCATGGTCGCGCCTTACCGTGAAAGCACAGCCTGTTGCCGAACAATTTCAAGATGTTGCCCAAGCATCGAATCAGGATCTTTTCAAAAATATTCCGGAACGCTATGAGGTCCTGCCTCATGCCCATGACGATCTTCTCATCCTCCGTCATCGCGGCAGACCCTGCATAGGCACGGTTGTGCCGCGGCAAATGCCCGCCGATGCGTTGTCAGATACATTATGGCTTCTGGACGAAGAAGTGCGTGAACTGGAAATGCAGATCGAACGCGCCACTGATATGGAATTCCGGGAGGAGGATCAGGATAGAACGTTGAACCTGATCAATCCCTATTCCGAAACCAGGATTCATTTCGCTCCGTTCACAGGCGCCGATGATGAACACGCCCTCAGCGCTTTGACGGACTTGCTGGATAAAGAAGATAAAAACAATACCTATCTGGCAGAAGCTCTGGGCAATCTGGATAAAAATCCGAATTTGCGAGATAAAAGCGAATCCGTCGATCCATTAACCGGGCAGAAAAAAATATCTTATCGTTATATCAGCCCTGTAACGTTTCTATCTGCTCCTGTAGAGATCGTTCTTTCTCCTAAGGGAAAATTATTCGAAAGCGAGCTTTGTAAACTGCTGGATAATGTATGGTTTACGTATTGGAACGACATCCGGGGAACGCTCAAGACCTATGGCGGATTTAAGACAAAACTTGTTAAAGACGGCTGCAAGTCCAGCCTTGAAGCTGAACATCTGATTTTTTCCGACATTCGTTTTACGATAGACGATTTTCATGCGCTGGGCCGAAGCATCGATAATGTGCTGGCAGAGGGGCGTGCCCAGGACGATCCGGAGGTCATGCAGGATCTGTATCTTGATTTGCTAGCCAACCGCGAACATGCCACGTTTATGATCAACAAGGCCATGGCAGAAATGCGGACGTTATTGGCTGGTCCGTCCAATCGAGTTTATACGGTCACCAAACATCTGCAGCGCAAGGGCGTACACATCCAGTATGCCAATGGCCGTGCACAGAGCCGTGGCGAACTCGTGCGCCTTTACATGGACCATCCCAGTCTTCCGGGGAACAGCTTCTTCTCATGCCTGAATATTGTGGCGCCCGGGGGCAATGGGCATATATCTTTAGCCAGTACTGCGGATCTGGCAAGGCTGGAACGGATTGAGCAAGCTTTGCCGGAGCCTCCCCCGAGAGATATTTTTGCTTTTGCCGTATTGAAAGGGCCGCAGGATATAACGAACAGGGCCATAGCTTCTATCGCCGAAGAAATAGATAGTAGAAAGGCAAGAAGAGTTTCTGCCGCAGACTTCAGTTTTTAAATATCAGTTCCCATACATCGCCTGTCTGATGGCCTCGTTCAGTTTGAGGAAATCCTGGGCGTCGCCCATGATTTCATTGCCGGATTTCCCGATCACCTTGTCGCCGACCTTCACCTGATAGATCGCGGCGGTGTGGGTCATGTTCATCGGGCCGAAATCTTCCTCGAACACGCATTCATAGGTCTGTTCCTGTTCCGACCAGTCGTCCTTGATCGTGGCGGTCAGGGCGACGTGGCGCATCCCCTGGCCTTCGGTCGCGGGCGTGAATTCCGTTTTGACCACTTTGCCGATCTGGTCGCCATTCTCCAGCATCGTGTTGACGCCGGCCTCGCAGCCTTTGGCCAGCTTCGCGTCGGCCTGCGCGCGGTCGATGCAGCCGGTCAGCAGCGGCAGGCTTGCGGCAAGCAGAAGGAATGAAAATTTTTTCATGATGTTATCGTCCTTTCTTGTCAATCCATATCACCGATGGCATGCTCGCCGCGCGCGATGGCGGCCACGCCCGTGCGGCTTACATCCACCAGACCGAGCGGAACCATCAGATCGATGAATGCGCCGATCTTTTCCACCGATCCGGTGATTTCGAACACGAAGGACTCTAATGTCGAATCCACAACGCGGGCGCGGAAGACGTCAGCGATACGCAACGCCTCGATCCTTTTGTCTCCGGTGCCCGCCACTTTGATCAATGCGAGTTCGCGCGCCACATGAGGACCCTCGACGGTCAAGTCCGAGACCTGACGAACGGGAACCAGACGATCCAGCTGGTTCTTGATCTGCTCGATCACCATATGCGTGCCGGAACAGACGATGGTGATGCGGGACAGGTGCCGCGCGTGATCGATTTCCGCCGCAGTCAGGCTGTCGATGTTATACCCGCGCCCGGCGAACAGGCCGAGGATCTTGGCCAGCACGCCCGGCTCGTTCTCCGCGATCACGGCCAGCGTATGGGTCGCAATCGGGTTTTCCTTCGGCGCTTCGCCGTAAACGCTCTGGTTCTTGGGCATGAAATCCTTCCCATCGGAATCTGCATTTTCCGGCAGTATAGCGTCTTCAGTTTGTTTCGGTCGATTTTTTTAGTTGTTTTGCAAGCAATTGATCGTAAAAGACTTTTTATTCAGTTTGTTTGCGTTGCGATTTTTCAGACTTTTGACATGCGGCTCTTTCTCCAGATCATGCTTTGCATTCACAGGGGCTATTGCCTATGCCCGAGATTCCTATCCTTTATATATGACGATTATAGGAATAAAAGCATAATTGTCAAGGCGGAAAAGCGTAACAAGAGTATATAGCCAGAGAATTTTCGTTTTAGATTTAATTCTCTCGATCGTCATCCCCGCGCAGGCGGGGATCCAGAGCGGCCAGCGCTTCACCTCAGATGTTTGTACCGCACCCCCCTGGATCCCCGCCTGCGCAGGGATGACAGGGTTATGATTCAACTTAAGGAAAAAACATTCTAAAATCTAAACCAGCTTCTTGTCGAACTTGCTGGCATCCGCCGACAGGATCATTTCGTTGTGCGCCTTGCCGGACGGGATCATGGGGAAGCAGTTTTCGCGCTGGTCCACCATCACGTCCACGATGGTGACGCGGTCGGTTTTCAGCATCTGCTCGATCGCCTTGTCCAGATCCTTCGCCTTTTCCACCCGGATGCCGATGCCGCCATAGGCCTCGGCCAGTTTCACGAAATCGGGCAGGGACTCGGAGTAGGAGTGGCTATAACGTTCGCCATGCAGCAATTCCTGCCATTGGCGCACCATGCCCATCCATTGGTTGTTCAGAATGAAGATCTTGACCGGCAGGCTGAACTGGATGGCCGTGCTCAGCTCCTGAATGTTCATCTGGATGCTGGCCTCGCCCGCCACGTCGATACAGAGCGCCTTCGGATGGGCGATCTGGGCGCCGATAGCGGCCGGGAAGCCGTAGCCCATCGTGCCGAGGCCGCCGGAGGTCAGCCAGCGGTTGGGACGGTCGAATTTCAGGAACTGGGCCGCCCACATCTGATGCTGGCCGACTTCGGTGGAGATATAAACGTCGCGCTTGTCTTTTTCAATATGATGACGCAGGCGCTCCAGCGCGTATTGCGGCTTGATGACGTCGCCTTTCTGGGTATAGGCGAGGCAGTCGCGTTCCCGCCATTTGTCGATCTTCTTCCACCATTTTTTCAGTTCGGCGGCATTCGCCTTGTGTTTCTTTTCCTTCCAGATGCCGAGCATCAGAGCCAGCGTCCGGCCGGCGTCGCCGACGATGCCGATATCGGCGCGCACGTTCTTGTTGATGGAACTCGGGTCGACATCGACGTGAATCTTGGTGGAGCCGGGGGAAAACGCATTGACGCGGCCCGTCACGCGGTCGTCGAAACGCGCGCCGATATTGATCATGACGTCGCAGTCATGCATCGCCATATTGGCTTCGTATGTGCCGTGCATGCCCAGCATGCCAAGGAACTGCTTGTCGCTGGCGGGATAGGCGCCGAGGCCCATCAGCGTGTTGGTGATGGGGAATCCGGTCAGGCGCACCAGTTCGGCCAGCAGCTCGGAGGCTTCCGGCCCTGCATTGATCACGCCGCCGCCAGTGTAGAAAATAGGGCGTTCCGCCTTCGCCATCAGGGCGACCGCGCGCTCCACCGCCTTGCGGTCGGGATCGAGGCGCGGCTGATAGGACCGGGTTTTTCCCTGGCCCGGGCCGGTGTAGGGGCCGGGCGCGAACTGGATGTCTTTCGGAATGTCGATCACGACCGGGCCGGGCCGGCCGGTGCGGGCGACATGGAAGGCTTCGTGGATCACGCCGGACAGCTTGTTGATATCCTTGATCAGGTAATTATGCTTGGTGCAGGGCCGCGTGATTCCGGTGGTATCCGCTTCCTGGAACGCGTCATAGCCGATCAGGAAGGTCGGCACCTGGCCGGTGATACAGACGATCGGGATGGAATCCATCAGCGCGTCGGTCAGGCCGGTCACGGCATTGGTCGCGCCGGGGCCGGAGGTCACGAGAACGCAGCCGACCTTGCCGGTTGCGCGGGCATAGCCTTCGGCGGCATGCACGGCCGCCTGTTCATGACGGACGAGGATGTGCCTGATTTTTTTCTGCTGAAACAAGGCATCGTAAATCGGCAGGACGGCCCCGCCGGGATAACCGAAAATCGTATCGACGCCCTGGTCGATCAGGGCCTGGATCACGATCTCCGCGCCCGGCATGGTTTTGAGAGCCGTGTCCGCGGTTTTGAGCGGCAGGGTAATAGCTTTGGCCGCGGCCTGCGAAGCGGGTTTCTTGCGTTGCGTGGTCATGATAGGGCTACCTTTTGCCGTGTTATATCGCAATCATTGCTGGAACGCACTATTTTCAGACATAAAATTATAAAAAAGATATAAAATTGCTCCATTTGTTATAATATTATGTAACATTGGTCTCGTTCCTTGCCTGGATGTTCGGTTTTTTCGATTTCGGGATGGGATGCGCAGACGCCGCAGCCGCTTCGGGTGGCAGAGGGTCTTAACCCCTGCCGCCGGTAAGGAGTACGAGGACGATCCTGTGCGGTGCGATCAGCATAAAGAAAGTTAACCAGCGGGAAAATGCCCTGTCAAGGAATTGTTGCACTGTGTCAAAATATCACGGGGCAATGCAGGTCTGCGTTTTGCGCAGGGTTATCGTTGAGGTTATGATTAATATAGGGGCGCTGGTCCCGGGGGCGTGGGCTGGGGCAAACGCGGAGTGGAGTCCGCCGGCGGCGGCGCGGGATGTGGATGTGCGGGGTGAATAATCTCCGGTCTTTCCCCAAATCGTCCGTCGGTTATGGCGTGTTCCAGATCTCTGGCGTAATTTTCGGACGGTTCGAACGGATGGGCTGCCAGGTAGCTTTCGATGGACGTCATCAATGGCCTGGTCAGGGCACTGATCTGCGTCTTCAAACTAGCGGCGCGGGCACGGCTGGACGATGGATCATCGTCATGTGCACCCTGTGTTCCATAATCCACGTAAACGTTGGGTTGGCTGCCCCTGTGCTCGGCGGCGCTGCTGGCGTCCACCCAGATCTGGACGGGTTTGCCGTCAATCTGAACTGTTGTATGCTCGAAGCCCGGTGCACCGGCATCGGCCATGCGCTGAATCAAGTATTTATGCAGATCCTGAACCTCGCCGATACCGCGGCCAACATCAATCAAGCTAAACGGATTGGGTATCAGCCCGCTCGCGCCTTGTCCCGCCCGTTCAAGCATTGTTTGAGCCATGCCCGTCAATACGTCGGCCTGGCCGGGCAGCGCACCGGATGATGAAAGATCGTTATGCCGTATCTCTTCCAGACGCTGGGGCGTGATACCGTTACGGCGCCAGTAGCCTATAAGCTCGCTAACGGGCTTCGACATGCCCATTCCCGCCGCAGCGGCGCCCGCTTCCCCCAGCCAATAGCCCGGACTTATTCTTTGAATAATACCTACAGCATCCATGTCCTTCATTATACAGGGTTAAGGATTGTTTTGACAAATAACACAGCAATTCAGGATTCATTGCCTGATAAGGGCTTGATCTGATGGCGAAACCAGGTCACCTGACGTTTCGCGTACTGGCGGGTTTCGGCCTTGGCCCGTTCGATGGCGTCATCCAGCGGGATGCGGCCCGCCAGATAATCCCTTAGCGGGCGGAAGCCCAGCGCATGGGTGACGGGGGCGTCGGCGGGGCCGGTATAGTTGGCGGCCTCATCCAGCGCACCGCCATGCATCATGGCGTCGAAGCGCGTATTGCAGCGGTCATAGAGTGTTTTGCGGTCAGGCATGACCAGCGTGATATTGAAACGCCAGCGTGCGGGCGCGCCCTGTCCCGGCAAGGCCTGCCAGTCGTTCAAGGATTGGCCGGTCGCCTTCATCACCTCATAGGCGCGGATCAGGCGCTGCGTGTCGTTCGGATGCAGGCGGGCGGCCATAACGGGATCGATGGCGGCGAGGGCCGCGTGGAAAACGGGATTGCCCAGTTCTGCATGGAGGGCGATGGTTTCTGCCCTTACCGTTTCAGGTATGCCGGGGATGGGCGATAACCCCTCCATCAGGCTTTTGATGTAAAAGCCGGTGCCGCCGACCACAATGGGCTGCTGCTCCGCCGCCCAGGACTGTTCAATTTCGGCAACGGCCAGTGCGCGCCAGCGCGCGGCGCTGCAGGTTTCATGGGGCGGCAGGATGCCGTAAAGGCGGTGGGGTGCCTGGCTTAGGTCTTGCCCGTTCGGGCGGGCGGTGAGGATGGGGAGAGCATCATAAATCTGCATGGAATCGGCGTTGATGACGATTCCGTTGCGCTCCTGGGCAAGACGCAGGGCCAGGGCCGATTTGCCGCCGGCCGTTGGCCCTGCGATAACCGTGATGTTTTGTGCGCTCAACGTGTGGGCGCACCGGGTTTGACGCTGTCATTTTTAAGTTTCAACGCCACAAAGCGCACGTCGCCGCCGCGATTGACCAGAAGAAGCACCGATCCCTGGCCGTTTTTACGAGCCGCGTCGATCAGTCCGGGCACTTTCGCGGTATCCGTCACGCGCTCCTTGTTGATCTCCACAATCACGTCGCCGGGGGTCAGGCCCTTTTCGGCGGCTTCGGATACCGGATCGACGTTTTCGACCAGAACGCCCTGGACATCGTCGGGGATATCATAGTTGGTGCGGTCCTGCGGCGTGATCGTATCGACGGTCATGCCCACGCTGCCCACCTTGACGCCCGGCCGGTCGGCCTGGTCCGTGGACTGGTCGTCGCTTTCATCCTCGCTGAACAGGCCGGATTTTTCGGCTTTTTCCAGTTCGCCGATCGTGACCTGCGTATCGGCCTTTTTGCCTTCGCGCCAGTAGGTGACCTTGACTTTCTTGCCAATATCCGTTTCCGCCACGGCGCGGGGCAAGGTACGCATGGCGTTGATAGGTTTGCCGTCGAATTCAAGGATGACGTCACCTGCCTTTAGACCTGCAAGCTCCGCCGGGCCCGTAGGCGTCACGCTGGCGATCAGTGCGCCTTTGGCCCCGTCGAGCTTCAGGCTGTCGGCGATATCGGGCGTCACCAGCTGGATGCGCACACCCATCCAGCCGCGCCTTGTATGACCGTACTTCACCAGCTGATCGATCACAGGCTTGGCGAGATTCGACGGCACGGCGAAGCCGATACCGACGGAACCGCCGGAAGGCGAAAAGATAGCTGTATTGATACCGATGACTTCACCATCCGTGTTGAACATCGGGCCGCCGGAATTGCCTCGGTTGATCGAGGCATCAGTCTGTATGAAGTCGTCATAGGGGCCGGCATTGATATCACGGGATTCCGCGGAGACGATCCCTGCCGTGACCGTACCGCCCAGACCGAAGGGATTGCCGATGGCCAGCACCCAGTCGCCGACGCGCAGTTTCCCTGAATCTCCGAATTTGACAGCGGTCAGTTTTTTGTCCGTCTTCACCTGCAGCAAGGCGATATCGACTTTTTCATCCCGGCCCAGAACCGTGGCGGGCAGGGTGGTATCGTCATGCAGCGTGACGCGCACTTCGTCCGCATCGGCCACGACATGGTTGTTGGTGATGACATACCCTTTTTCCGCGTCGACGATGAAGCCGGAGCCGAGGGACGCGGTCGGCATGACGGGCATGCCCTGCATGCCCTGGCCGTGTTTCTGCATGAAGTCGTTGAAGAAATCCTCAAAAGGTGATCCGGGCGGAAACTGCGGCAGTTCCGGCATGTTTTCGGCGGATGGCTTGATTTTCTGCGTCGAGGAAATGTTCACGACGGCGGGTAGCAGGCCATCGACCAGATCGGCGAAGCTGTTGGGGGCGGCCCGTCCGGGGAGCATGCGTTCCATCGCGGTTTGCGCATGGGCGGTCAAAGGCGAAAGGGAAAGCGACAGCAGCACGGCGGCGGCAAGGGCATTACGCATGAAAAACGTCTCCATTCTGAAACGCAAAAAGTTGTTCTTTAAGATCAATATGCCCGGAGGCCCTGTCCGGTCAACGGCGGCTTCGCGGCGGAATTGTGATATTGTTATGGAGAAAAAGAAAATGGGCCGATTCTGTTGCGAGGCTCGGCCCGGGCCCCACCTGACGTGGTCTAGACGTCAGGGATTGATTTGCTTGCTACTAACTCAAATTGCCGTTAGGCAGCTTGAGCGACAGCACCCGTGAAGGTGTTGTCATTCGCAGCGACAGTGTTGTCGTTTGCAAATATAAAACAGCCCGATAACGGCGGTACAATGCCGGACACAAACTTCGCCTTTACCACGCGTGTCAATCCTGTTTCGGACCCGTCATTATTCGCTTTTAAGGGCGAATATTGGTGGATCCGCCGGGTACTGCCCCCGGGTCCACAGCGCTTATGCCGCGAAGCGTTTAGCGTCATAGCTGAACAAGTCAGCACTTAACATTATATATCGTTTGCGGAAAAATTCAAGATTTCATATCGTTCCGCGCACCAGTCGAATTTCTGAAAGAAGAATGGAAAAACAGATGCTTGCGCCCTGGAAGGCTATGATCCTCAGCTTTGCCGGATTTACCGTCTTTTCGGTGGGCGACGCCATGGTGAAATACGAGACGCGGACTTATCCGGTCATGCAGTGCATTTTCTTCGCCCTGGCCGGCGGGTTGATCGCCATGCTGTTGTGGTCCTTGCGCCAGGGCGGGCCCCGGCAAGCGTTCCGGACGCGTGCGCCCAGGATCCAGGCGGCGCGGGCGTTCTGCCTTGGCATGGAATTCATCCTTGTTTTTTATGCGTTCAGCCAGCTGCCCCTGGCGACCGTTTATACGATCGTCCTGTCCGCGCCGTTGCTGACGGTGTTTCTGTCTCCTCTGATCGCCGGGGATCACTTCAATCCCCGTCTGCTGCCAGCGGTATTGACAGGTTTCGCGGGCGTCATTGTGGCCTTGCGACCGGACGTCATGCCGCTGTCGCTGGCGTCGGCGGGGGCATTGCTCTCGGCGCTGATGTTCGCGGCGGGAAGCTGCCTGGTGCGCCTGATGCCGCGCGATGAGCCTCCCCTGACTTTTGCGTTATATCCCAACCTGTTCACGCTGGTGATCGCGGGCGGCTTCATGGCGGTCACACAGCCCGCGCTGCCGGCCCTTCCCGACATGCTGATCATGATGGCGACCGGCCTGACATCAGCGGGCGGGCTGATGCTGCTGGGCAAGGCATTGCAGCTGGCTCCGGCGGGCCTGGTCATGCCGTTCCAGTATTCCCAGCTGCTTTGGGGCATTTTCTTCGGCCTGCTGGTCTTCGGCGATACGATCACCGTTTCGGTGGCCGTCGGCGCCGTTCTGATCGTGGCGGGCGGCGCCTTGCTGGCCTGGCTGGGCCGGGAGCCGGGGAAAGCTGGGCCGCAGGTTTAAAAGAGGTATAATGGATCCTAGAATCACCGGAACAGGGAGGCAACCATGCAGCAATATCATGACCTGATGCGCCATGTGCTTGAAAATGGCGCGAAAAAGGAAGACCGCACCGGCACGGGCACGCTGAGCGTGTTCGGCTATCAGATGCGGTTCGACCTGGGGCAGGGATTCCCGCTGGTCACCACCAAAAAGGTGCATCTGAAATCCATTATCCATGAACTGCTGTGGTTTCTGAGGGGCGATACGAATATCAAATATTTGAAAGAAAACGGCGTTTCAATCTGGGACGAATGGGCGGACGCGGACGGCAATCTGGGGCCGGTCTACGGCTATCAGTGGCGGTCCTGGCCCACGGCGGACGGGCGCAATATCGATCAGATCGCCAATGTCGTCGACCGGATCAAGAGCAATCCCGACGACCGCCGCCTGATCGTCTCCGCCTGGAACGTGGGCGAGATCGGCAAGATGGCGCTGCCGCCCTGCCACTGTTTCTTCCAGTTTTATGTCGCGGACGGAAAACTCTCCTGCCAGCTTTACCAGCGGAGCGCGGACATCTTCCTCGGCGTGCCGTTCAACATCGCGTCCTATGCCCTGCTGACGCTGATGGCGGCGCAGGTGTGCGGCCTGAAGCCGGGCGACTTTATCCATACGCTGGGCGACGCGCATCTGTATACCAACCATCTGGACCAGGCGCGGGAGCAATTGTCGCGTTCCTTCTTCCCGCTTCCGGAAATGCATCTGAACCCGCACGTCAAATCCATCTTCGATTTCAAGTTTGAGGATTTTGAGCTGGTCGGTTACCAGTCGCATCCGCCGATCAAGGCGCCGGTGGCCGTTTGACCGAAAAACCCGTCATATCCGCCATAGTAGCCGTTGCCCGCAACGGGGTCATCGGTCGCGATAACGCCATGCCATGGCATATTCCGGACGATCTCAAGTATTTCAAGCGGATAACCCTTGGCAAACCGGTCATCATGGGCCGGAAATGCTATGAGTCGCTGGGAAAACCGCTGAAAGGCCGCCTGAATATCGTCATGACGCGCAATCCTTCCAGCCTCAACGCTCCCGAAGAGGTGCTAAGAGTTTCCTCTCTGGATGAGGCGTTGAAAGAAGCCGTCAAGACCAGTCCAGATGAAATCATGATCCTCGGCGGCGCGCAGGTTTACAAGGAGGCGCTGCCCTGCACGGAGCGTTTGTATCTGACCCGCATCGAGCGCGATTATGAAGGCGACGTCCTGTTCCCGCCGCTGGATCTGCCGGAATGGGAAACGGTTGCGGAAGAGCGGCATGAAGGCGATCCTCCCTTCGTTTTCACCGTCCTTGAACGAAAAACCCGGCCATAAGCCGGGTTTTTCGTGGCAGAGTGCGCCGGGTTAACGGCGGCCTCTGTTGCGGTTGCCGCCCTGTTTCCGGGATTGCTGACCCTGACGGCTGTTGTCGTCCCGGTTTTCCTTCAGGCGGCCATCGGTTTCCGGATGTTTCACTTCACCTTGTGACATGGTCTTTCTCCTTGCTGTTTGACGTTGTTGCGTAACGTACAAACATTCTCCGCTTGGAGTTCCTGAGAAAGTTCGCCGGTTTTTTATCAGGCGATGTTGACGTGGCCGTTGTCCACCAGGCCCTGATTGATCGACATCGTGTGGCCGCCGAACTGGAAGTCGTAATTGCCAGCGTTCAGCGTCACATGATCCGCGCCCAGAAGCCTCGCGATCTGGTCCTTGTTCGCTCCCACTTGCGCGCCCGATCCCATGTTGTCGATCTGGATGGTATTCGTGGAGGCGCTGCCGCTCGACATCATCAAAAGCTTGCCGTTGTCGCTGCTGTCCATCATGCCGAAGATGTTGTTGAGGGTCAGCTGCATGGTCTGGCCGGTGGAGCCGAGATCGAGGGTCTCGATGCGCTGGATCTTTTCCGCGCCGATGCCATTGAAATCGAGCGTACCGGACGTCAGGAGGAACTTGATTGTGTCGCTCGTTCCCGCGCCGCCGTCGATATCGCTGAAATTGCCGTTGCGAAGGCCGATGATGTCGTTGCCCGCGCCACCCCTGAACGCGACGTTGTTCAGCCCGTTATCGTCCAGATTGTCGTTGCCGCCGCCGCCCAGCAGGGCCTGTCCGCTGACCGATGCGGTAAGATTGTCGACCGTCCCGGTGCCCGTCTGCACATTGTTGCCCGTGGCATGGCCCAGGATAACAATAGCTTCGCCATCCGCGTCGTTCGTGTTGTTTGAGTCGCCGCTGGAATCCGCGGTGGCGTTGGTGTCTTTATCGGACAAGCCGATCACGAAATCCTGGAAGCCGTCGCCGTTCATATCGCCTGCGGCGGAAACCGTAAAGTGGAAATCGTCCGGCGACGTAACGCCTCCGGGAATGGTGTAGGTCATATGCAGCGCGTTGGCGCCATTGTTCAGCTCGGCCAGGGTCATCGTACCGTCCGCCGCGCCGGCATTGCCGCCGAACACAACGTAGATATCGGCGGTATATTCCCCCGGGTTTTTCAGGATGACGGCCAGATCGTCCTTGCCATCGCCGTTAAAGTCGCCGATCGTGCCGCCGCTCGTGATTTCCTGAGTGGCTGCACCGGTCGTAATCGTATAGCCGTTCGTGCCGTTCAGGCCGCTGGAAACATCAAGCGTACTGCCATCGGCATAGGAAGAACTGCCGTAGATAACATGGACAAGGCCTTTTCCGGCGTTTCCTCCCGTCGCGCCGATGGCCATGTCGGCAATGCCGTCACCATTCATATCGCCAGCATAGAACAGCGGAACGTCTTTCGTCGTCGCGTCGACAGAGATTCCCGTCACTCTCAGGCCGTCTGTGCCCAGAGCCACCAGATCCATTCCTTTGGAACCGAAGATGATGTCGACTTTACCCATGCCGGGCGAAGCCATGGCAAAATCCGCGATGCCGTCGTTATTAAAATCCCCGGCGCGTGAAACGTTCATTCCCAACTGGTCGCTGGCAGCCGAGCCGCCGACGGCGACGCCGTCTCTGGTCGTGTCCAGAATACTGTAGGAACCGCTGATCTGGCCCGTGATATGGATCAACCCCTTGTCGTCGATGGCCACCGCTGAAGCGCCATCGGTATTCGCCAGGTACTGATAGGCATTGATCTGCTGGATGCTTGCAGGGTTTCTGATGTCCAGCATAACCAGCTGGTCGCTGTTCGCTGCCGTAACATAGGCGATGCCGTGTGAGACAACTACGCTGCTGGCACCATCGATGCTGGCGTTGGTGTAAGTGCCCAGCAAAGACGGATCGCCCGGCGTTGAAATATCATAAACCAGCAATGTGTCAGAGCCGGCCGCCGTAATATAAAGACGCGTTCCGTCGATGAACATATCGCTGACGCCATTAAGATTGGTATTGATGTCTGCCGCGCTGGCCAGAGTCGGTGTCGATGGTGTGCTCACGTTCAGAGTAACCAGGCGTGTGTTGCCCGATGAAGCGATATATGCGTACTGGCCTGAAAGAACCACTGCCGTCGGGCTGTTGATGCCTGTGGTATAGGTTGCATACAGGCTGGGCGCACCGGGTGAAGAGACATTCATCAGGGTGACTGTTCCCGTCGTAGCCGATGTGATGATGGCAAGATTGCCCTGCACGGCAATATCATTCCCCCCCTGCAGGCTCGCGTTCTGATAAGTCCCGACATAAGTCGGGCTAGCGGGGTTAGAGATATCAATGACAGTCATGCGTGACGAAAGGGCGCTGGCGATATAGGCGTAGTTTCCAACCACTGCAATCGCCTGTGCGCCATCCAGACCGTCTGTGATCGAACCGCTTTGTGTCAGGACATCGCCCGAATTTATGGAGATCATCGTCGGCGCAGCCGGATTCGTATTGTCGATAATATTCAGGCTGCTCATGATAGGATTGCCGGTGTCCGGCGAGACGGCGAATGAGAAATTGCCTTTGATGACGAAATCAGCGGGATTCGTAATCCCCTGGCTTCCGACTACGCGGACATCATTCATCGCGGTAACATTAATCGTAGGGTTCAAAACGACGTTGTTGTTACCGAACAAAACATAGGCCGCGCCGCCGTTGGTGGCGGACAGATCGGAACCCGGAGCGCCGACGATCACGTCGTCATAGCCGTCATGGTTCACGTCGCCGATCCCGGCCACGGATTTTCCTGTCAGGTCGGAGGCATTCAGCCCTTCAAGCGTGATCGTCTTGCTGCCGAGCTTCAGGATGGCCTGGCCCGAATCCGGGGGTGTGCCGTTCGTATCGGTCGAATGCGGCGCGCCAATGATGATGTCATTAACACCATCGCCGTTAAAATCTCCCGCGGACGCAATAGAAACTCCATTTTTACTGGTCGAAAATCCACCGGCGCTGTTGGCAAGGGCTGTCGCTGTTGTACTGGTGGAGGATGCCGCGCCCTGCAGCTTGAACATCAGGTCGTTGATGCCTTTGACGATCATCACGTCATCGAAACCGTCGTTGTTCAGATCGCCCATCGCAGCAAAGCCGGAACCGAATTTCTCGTTGATATCGTCCCTGATATAAAAACCCTGGGATGTATTCAGCGTGTTCAGGCTCAGAAATTCAGTGGTATCATTGCCGATATTGATCGTGTATGTGGCGTTTACCGGCGTATGGAGGCCGTCCGAAACCTGAACGTTCAGCGTGTAGCTGGTCTGCATTTCGTAATCAAGCGGGCCGTTGACGGTGATCGCGCCGGTCGCGCTGTTGATCGCAAACAGGCCTGATCCTGTGCCGCCGATAATACTGTATGTGAGCACGCCAACGGAATCCGCGTCTGTCGCCGTGGCCGTTCCTACGGCAGTGCCGGTCGCAGAATTCTCCATGACACCGAAGGTCGAGCCGGTAATGACCGGGGCGTTGTCGTTGACATCGGTGATCGTGACCGTGATCGTTCCGGTCGATGACAGCGGCGTTCCGGCATTGTCGGTCGCCTGAACGGTCAGGGTATAGGATGCTGTTCCTTCGCGGTCGACTGGGTTCGCAAGCGTAATAGCGCCTGTAGACGCATTGATGGCGAACACGCCGCCCGTGTTTCCGGCAATGATCGCATAAGTCAGACTCTGGGCTGCATCCTGATCTGTTGCGACCACAGTGCCTATAGCGGTGCCGCCGGGACTGTTTTCAGCCACGGACATTGTGCCGTTTTGTACAACCGGCGCATCGTTGATGTTGCCCACCGTAATGGCGACATTTGCCGACACGGATAGCGAGCCTGTGCCGTTATCGGTGGCAGTGACCGTCAGGTTGTAAGCGCTGGTGCTTTCATAGTCGAGCAACCCGGCAACCCGGATAACGCCGGTCGCAGAATCGATCGTAAAGGCATTACCTGTGTTGCCGCCGGTGATGGCATAGGTCAGCGTCTGGCCGACATCGGTGTCAGTCGCGGTAAATGTTCCGACGATGCTATTGGCTGCGGCATTTTCATTCAGGGTAAACGCTGCGCTGGTCGCCGTCGGCGCGGCATTCGGCGGCAGGGGAGCCGGCGGCGGCGTATAGATAACCGGCGGCGGCGCCGTGGTTGCTGCTGGAGCTGTGGCCGCAGGCGCCGGAAGCGGAGCCGGAGCCGGCGGCGGCGGCGCGACGGTGACGCTCACCGGCGCGGCCGTGCTGAAGCTGCCAGCATCTGAAAAGCTATTCGTGCTGACAAAAGCGTTTGCCGCACCGAAATCGATGACTGCCGGCGCGAGGTCGGCAGCAGGCGCCGGAGGCGGAGCCTCAGCACTGCCTTGCGTGGACTGAGGCGCCGCATTCTGGCTTGAAGACGCGGGAGAGTCCGGTGCAGACTTACCGCTATCGCCGGGCATATCCCCTGGCGAAGCATTGGCCGGATCGCCACCGTCATGAGAAGAGTTGGATGCGGGCGCGCTGTCCTGCCCCGCCTTCGCCGGTTCGGTTCCCAGGCTGCTGAAGAACCCGGGAGCGACGCCTCCGATGCTGGAGAATTTCGCGCCGATCTCGCTGGCGCTGGTATTGGCGACCTGCGTTACCGTCTGGCCGTCGAATTTGGCCGTTTCATACTGGCCCGACAGCGTGACTTCCTGGCCGGAAAGAGAATGCAGGACGATCGCGCCTTCCATTACGGTGATTTCACCGGTCGTAACATTACCAGCGATGACAGTTCCGCGAATGCCGATCGAACCGACCGGCGTATCGATCTTGACATCATCCGGGTCCTCTCGTCCGATCAGGCCGCTCGTATAAACGAACAGTCCGCGGAGCATCGAGAAACTGGATTCGCCGCTGTCGCTGCCCGGATCGAAGACATACTGGTCGATAGCCATCTTGGCGTTTTCGGAAACGGCGAAACTGGATTCATCGATAAAGACGATGTTGACCGCGCCCGCGGCATCGGTCTCGATAATATCGCCTTCATGGATCGGCATGCCGATCATCACAGTCTCTTTTGTACCGTCCGGATGAGTGACTGTAGCGTGGCCCGACACTTCCTTCACTGTGCCGACCGGGCTGGCATCCGTTGCCGTGTCCGCTTCGGCGACCTGGACGTTTCCGGCCTGATGCACGAACGCGTTGATGAGTTCGGGAGTAAGGCCAGCGCCTTGCGGCGATACCAGCATCGGAGCGGGGTCGGCGGCAAAGTAACCTTCAATGACGACGACCGAGCCGTCCTTGGCCGTCAGAACCAGATCGAAACCGTCCCTGGCCATATCGGCCTGGGTCACGAAATCCTGGCTGGGGAGGTCGATTTTTCCTTCAGACCCAGCCTGAAGAACGGTCGCGCGGGCCGAATGGCCCTGCTGATCGGAAGCGGCTTCGATACGTGACACAATGGCCCCCCTGCCGGGCCCACTCCCGGCGCAAGTCTACTCCCTAGAATACAACAGGAAGTCTTAACGGGAGGTTTCTATAAAAAGGAATTTCTCTCAAGCTATTGGAATTCCTTTTTATATCAATCGTGGAACCGGTCGTCAGCGCAGCTGTTTGTAAAATGTGAAAACGGCATTGGCTACGACCGATATGAATATGCCCCAGCCCTCCGGACGCGCGGAGGGTTCTTTTCATATATTGATCAACGCCGGATCGGGCAGCGCGGCACGTCTGGGAGCACAGGCTTTTCAGGATATGGCCGATAAAACCGTCCTGAAGGTCGAAAGCTTTTCCCTGCTTCCTCATGACATGTTTGCCGAGAAATTGGAAAAGCTTGCGCGAAGCGATGTTCCCGTTCTCGTCGGGGGAGGGGATGGATCGATCGCACAGGCGGCTGCCCTGCATCTGAAGCTTGAGAAACCGTTCGGCATTATCCCTATGGGAACGATGAACCTGCTGGCCAAGGATCTGGGCATTCCTCTGGTAACCCAGGAAGCGAATATTTTCGATCTCTACCGGCAAACGCGGATCCAGCCGATCGATGTCGGCATGGCGAACGACCAGCCCTTTCTGTGTGCCGCGGCAGTCGGAACGATTCCCAAGGCGGCGCTCTATCGCGAAAATCTCCGCCAGCTTCCCGATCTGGTCATGATGCCGCGGCTGACGGCATTCCTTCTGGACCAGCTTCATACGGCCCGTATGCGCCGTTTGCAACTCGTGGCCGATGGCAAGGAAATGAGTATAGAGACATCCGCCCTGGTGATTTCCAACAACAGTTTTGCATTGTCCGGAGACGCGCCCCACAAGCTCGCCCGCACATCATTGCAGGATGGGGCGCTGGGAATTTACAGCGCCGCGCCGCAGACGCTGGCAGAGCGGATCCGCTTGCTTCTCAGGCTTCATCAGGGCAAGCTGGAAGTCGAACCGTCCGTTCAGTCTTTCCAGGCAACGTCCGTCTTCGTTAAAACAGGGAAAAGCCGTGAACTGGTTTCCATAGACGGGGAGCCGATGCTGATGGAAACGCCTTTGAGCTTTCGTGTTCTGAACGGTGCATTGAAAATCATCGTGCCCGCATCGGACACGTTGCCTTCCTGAAATGATGGATCATCCATGCGTATTGTCCATCTGTCGGATCTGCATTTCGGAACGATCCTGCCGGATCTTACGCCGCTTCTGCTGGCAGAGATCGATGGGATCCGGCCGGATCTGATTGTCGTCAGCGGGGACTTCACCCAGACGGGGAGCCGGCAGGAGTTTGCTGAAGCGCAGGCGTTTCTGGCCGGATTGAAGTTTCCCTGGATGGCCATTCCCGGCAATCACGACGTTCCCCGTTATGATTTTGCCGAGCGTTTTTTTGACCCCTATAAAAAATACCGACGGTTCATCGCGGCGGATATCGAGCCTGTTTACAATGAAAAGGGGGTTTGCCTGGCCGGGATTAATACATCCCGGCGCATTCTGCCGCACTGGAATTGGGCCCATGGAGCTATCTCCGGAGAACAGACAGGCTGGCTGCGGAACCAGTATGCAGCCGCGCCGGATTCATTCCGCGTTTGTGTCATGCACCATCCGGTCTGGAAAGTCACGGAAGCCCAGCTAAAGGTGATTGTTTTCGGCGGGCATAAGGCGCTGCAGGCCTTGAAAGACATGAAAGTCCAGCTTGTGCTGTCCGGTCATGTCCATCACGCGGCCATCCATACGATCCCGGTTGATGACAAGAACAAGATCGTTTTCCTGAGCGCGTCCACGGCTCTTTCCCGGCGTGTCAGGGGACAGAAAAACGGATTCAATGTCATCGATATCGATCCGCCGGACCGGATGAACATTGAAATAAGAGGTTATACAGGGAAAGGCTTCGGCAAACTGGAATCATATGAGCATGTCACCCGATAAAAACAGGCCCTGAATCATCGGGTCTGTTTTTCGTATGGTCTGCCGGGATCACCAGTTGCCAAGATCGATATCGTCTTTATCAGTCAAGGCGCCTGTCGCGGCACCTGCTGCGCCGCCTACGACAGCACCCGTAACGGCATTACCGCCAGTCAGACCTGCGCCCAGTGCGCCAACGCCGGCGCCGATGCCGCCGCCTGACAAGGCTCTTTCACCTCTTGTGTTTCCACAGGCCGACAGGCTCAGCATGACGAATCCGCAGCACAGAATCACGAAATGTCTGGACATTTTCCCCTCCTGTTTGATCTCATCATCAAACGAACGGGGAATATGAAAGTTCAGAATTTTCCCATTATTTCGAAAATACGGCCGATGCCAGCGCGGCCGTCTGGTTTTTATCCAGTTGAATCGCATTTTGCTTTTCCAGTGCGACAACAGTGACGTCCTGATAAGGGATAACGAAGGTTTTCCCCGATGCCTCACTTGATACCGCAGGGACCGTGAATACGATATTCCGGGCGGACCCATTGTAATAGGTAACAGCGTCTATAAGGCCTGCTTCCTTGCCCCGGTCGTCCAGGACTTTTCCATTTTCGAGGCTTCTCAGGCTGACATAGCGGCCTTCAGGAAGATTGTCATAGCGAAAGGAAGGGCTTGATTCGAGAGAATGCTTGTCCAGAGAAAGGCTGATATCGCCGGAAGCATCCTGTCTGGCGACCTCGGTGAAATGAATGGCGGACAGGTCTATGCCGCGATAGTTATTTTTTCCGTTCAAAATGACAGCCGTGGACATGCCGGTCTGACGGTCCACGAGAATGTCATAAACTGTCCCGACGGAAGAATTGTTTTCATCCTCAACCGAACTGTTCAGGACATTTTTCACTGAACCGGGATAAGCAACCGGAGAAGAGGGGGCAGAGGCGGGTTCGATCGCGGCGGCAGCTTGTGCAGAGGCTTGCCGTTTGGCTTGATCGATTTTTATCTGGGCGTCTATGCCATTGCCTGCCGATACTCCAGGCCCCAGTAAGTTTCCGATCAGGCCGCCCAGTTTCTCCATCACCCCGGCGGAACCAGAGCCAGAAACGGGCGCAGACTCGCTCTCTGTTTCCGCAGGCATGGTGGTGGAAGCAGGTCCGGACAGTATGGAATTGGGAGCAGCTGCCGGCTCTTGAGAACCGGCTGAAGCGTGACCGTACAAAAGCCATGCCGCGACGGAAAATCCAAGGATCAATAAAAGCAAGATGCTTTTCATAAAAAAATTGACCGGACGTCCGGCAAAATCAGCTTCCTGCGGCCTCGCAGCCACGGGGATCTGCGGGTTATCAAAAGGCGAGCCGGGCATGGCCATTTGCAGTCATTCCTCTATAAAAACTATTGATAGGACGGATCTATCTGATGATGCAGTTCCGCCGCGATCTCAGCATGCGTCCGCTGGCTGACATCCTGCAGCAATTCGATCATCATTTCTTCATCGTCGGCAACCTGCGGCAAATCTCTCATCGATACAAGGGGAAAGTCGCGGGCAGCGACAGATCTGTAAATATGCATATGGGTATGCATGGAAGCCTCCCTCGGGACAGGATCTCAAATGTGACTTGTATGACGAACGCACGCAGGAACACCGGGGTTCCCAAAGGATGGCAAATGAACTATTCAGCGCAGCGGGCGTTGGAACGTCACGAACCTGAAAGGAGATTCCCATGAAAATGCGTAATTTTATGCTGGCGGCAGCCCTTACCGTTCTGGGGTGCGGAATGGCCCGGGCTGAGACGACAGGCAGCAGGACCGTTATGAAAGCCATCGATGTGCCCGGCGTTAAAAAATTCGACATCGAATCCTTCGATAAAAACAAGGATGGGGTTATCACGATGAATGAGGCTGGCGACAGCCTGTTTTATCTGTTCGATCTCGACAGCAACGATGTGCTGGATAACGTCGAATTCACTAAAAAGTCCGTTCTAACGGTTATTCCCGTCAAATCGGAAACCTATAGCTATCAGGACTTCAACGATGACGGCACACCCGAGAAAGAAGGGTATGCATATACGACTTTCGTAAAGAAATCAGGCCTTTATATGTTCGATGAAAACAAGGATGGATTGTCTCCCGATGATTTCGTCAAGGCATCGTTCCTGGAGATGGACCATAACAACAGTCACGTCATAGAACCCGACGAATGGCGCACGGCTTACATTGAAAGCAGGCTTCCCGAGGCGGCCAGGCAGTATAGGTATAACAACTGATGATAAAAAAGCCCGGCCTATGCCGGGCTTTTCTGATGGCATGCCATGTAAAAAACCGCCCTGAGCAAGGGCGGCTTTAAGTATGGATGAAATTCAGAAGATCCTAGTTTGCAGAGTCCTGGATTTTCTCGCCCGCTCTTTCCGTGTCTTCCCCGACGCCGCGCCATGTGTTGCTGCAACCGCTGATGCCTGCGCCAGTCAAGACCAGAAGGATCAGGGCAATGCGGGAAAAGGATGAGAATTTCATGATGATGTTGCTCCGGTTTTGGTGTTTACTGATTGAGAACATATGGCCAAGCCCAGCGGTTCCACGCAAGCGAAAAAATCAGCGCAGCCGCGTTCCCGCGAACAAGCCGCCGAGAGCCGCGATCAGTACCGCCGCTTTTGGGTTTTCCCTGATAGGAGTTTCAAATTCCTCTTCAAGCACGCCGAGTACGGTATGCACTGTTTCGCTTACCTCGCTCGTCCACTGGGCGCTGCGCCGTCTTTTATAAGCCCTGGTAAGAAAATAGCCTGCAATCCATGAAACGGCAGCAAGCGTAAAAATAATGGCGCTCATCAGAAAGGCCGCCTCTACGGGAGGAAAGGACATCTGAAGCGCCATGTAAGCGGCATGAATGAGAAAGCCCGTACCGACGATGGCAAGTAGCGCTGTAACGGCATAGAACGCCAGTCCGGCCATGGTTTGCGGTTTCGTCTTCAGGCCAAGGGCAAGGATGCCGCTTATGGCGGCATCCTTAAGCAATGGCGTCAAAATAGACATCAACGGTCTCAATGTCTGCGGCTGAGGAACAGGCTAGCAACGATACCTGCCGCGAAAGCCAGCGCGACGCTTTCCGTCGGACGGGATTTCACATGTCTTTCCAGTTTGCCGAGACCTGAATGAAGGCTGTCTTCCGCGGCGCTTTCCAGTTCTGCGATCTGGCTGCGCAGTTCGGCAATCTGCTGACGGGTCTTTCTTTGAACGTCTTTTGTCGCAAGCATGCTTTGCTCCTTGATATCCTGAAACAATTTTGTGCCGTCTTCGACCATGTCGTCTTTCAGGACTTCAAGGTCTTCTTTGATGATTGAGAGATTGGCATGGGGTGAATCGGTTTTTTTGTTAGCCATCGCTTCCTCCTTTTTTATCTTAACATGCTGCCAACGCATGATCAGCGAACCGGTTCCCGGTTCTCAGGCATATTCCGGAGTGCCGCAAAACATGTAACCCACGCCACGGATGGTCTTGATAATCGCGGGGGATTTGGGATCATCCTGCAGTTTTTTACGGATTCTGGCGATCTGAATATCAATGGCGCGGTCATAGGCGTCGTATTCGCCGTCTCTCGTCAGCTCGAACAGATATTCGCGATTCAAAGCCCTGTTGGGCGAAAGCATCAGGGCTTCCAGAAGCTTGAATTGCCCTGTCGTCAGGCCAGACGATTCGCCCTCCGGGGTATAAAGCTGGTATTGGGTGCGGTCGAGCACCCATTGGTTAAAGATGATTTTCTCCGCCTTTCCGCGCATCGAATCGGAATGATGCGGCGTACTGCTTTCATCCGGGTCCTGTGCATGGCGGCGGAGCACCGCTTTAATTCTGGCAGAAAGCTCGCGCATTTCAAAAGGTTTCCCCAGATAGTCGTCCGCGCCCATCTCCAGTCCGATGATCCGGTCTGTCGTATCGCCTTTGCCGCTGACGACTATGATAGGCGCTTTCGTCATCTGGCGCACTTTGCTCATCAGATGCAGACCGTCCGTATCGGGAAGGATCAGGTCGAGCAGGACGACATCGGCCTTGCTGGGACCGATTTTCTCAAGCAGTTCGTCACCGCTGGCGGCCGTCAGGACTTTATAGCCTTCGCTCTCCAGATAATGCCTTATGACAATCCGAAGGTTTTCATCGTCATCAACTGTAAGAACGGTAGCCTTTTGCAAGAAAAATCCCCCCTTTAGAAACTCATAAAAATATATAGGCGCGATTGTAACAAAATTGAAACAAACTTTTTCCTGACCGAAACATTTCAGACAAAAGTCCGACACAGGGCGGCACTAGATTCGAACTCAAGAACATCAGGAAAAGGAGTAATATCATGTTTACACAAACCGCCCTCGTCGGACAGATGGAAAGTCTGCGCAAATTCGCTATTCGCCTGACCGGGAACACGGTCGATGCGGAAGACCTGCTGCAATCTACCGTTCTGCGCGCTATCGAGAAAAAAGAATACTTCCAGCCAGGGACGGATTTGTTCAAGTGGATGTCGAAAATCATGTTCAACATGTTTGTCTCGACTTACCGCCGCAAGAAAAAATTCGAAACGCGTTATGATCCTGAAACTTATCTGGAAAAAGCGTCGGTCGATCCCGTTCAGGAATCGAAAGCCGAACTTCATCTGGTTCGCGAGGCGATGAACAGGCTTTCCGGAGAACACCGGGAAATCCTGATGCTGGTGTGCGTTCAGGGCATGCGTTATCAGGAAGTCGCCGTTTCTCTGGATATACCGGTCGGAACCGTGCGCTCCCGCCTGTCCCGCGCCAGGGAACACCTGCAAATAGTTCTGGATCGCGATGCCGCCTCGCGCCGCGCGGCGGCCCGGCATACCGGTTACGCTGCGGGCGAGAGCGCAGGTTTGCTCGACGTTGCCTGAGATTTTTCACTGGATAAAAGAAACCCCCGACCTGTCGGGGGTTTCTTCATGATTGCGTTTATTTCAATAATTTATATTGGCGGAGTGCGGCCCCGCGCAATGCCGACAGCGGCGGCAATCACGAACAGGATCAGAAAGACCACGAACAGGGTCTGTGCAATCTGGCTTGAAACAGCCGCTACGCCGCCGAATCCCAGAAGGCCGGCGATGACGGCCACGACCAGAAACGTTAAAGCCCAACCTAACATGGTATGCCTCCTTGGTTTTTTAACAAGAGCCGGGTTTCCAATAGGCAAACTGACAGGTTTTTGAAAGGTTCCGAATATATGCAGGAATTACAATAGTGTTACATACGGAACCGAAAAGCAGTTTGATAGTTGTAAGGGATGGAGCGGAAATTCAGGAAAGACGTATGAAGACCATGGTTATGAGCGATCTCGATCTTCAGGCGCTGGTGGATGGCGAGTTGAGCAGGGAGGACGAAGAATGCGCCTTGATCGCTCTGAGTCATGATCCTGTATGCAGAGCGCGTTATGAACAGTTAAAAATGCAGAAAGAATTGATGATATCCGCTTTCGCCCAGGAAGAAGCAAAAGAGCAAATCCATTAATCGGCGGGGCCGTTTCCCATGCCGTGATAGTCCCGGTACCATCTGACGAAATGGCGAATGCCCGTTTCGAGAGGGGTCGAAGGCGAAAAACCGATGGCCTCTTTTAACGCCGTGACATCGGCGCACGTTTCCGGCACGTCGCCGGGCTGCAGGGGCAGGAAATTTTTGTTCGCTTTCCGGCCCGTTTCCCTTTCCAGCATCCCGATCATGCTCATCAATTCGACAGAAACGGTATTGCCGATATTGTACAGGCGATAAGGCGCAGCGCTTGAAGCCGGGTCGGGTTTCTTTCCGTCCCAGGCGGGATCAGGCGTTGCCGGCACGTCAACCAGCCGGGCGATCGCTTCGACGATATCGTCGATATAAGTAAAGTCGCGGCGCATGCTGCCATCGTTGTAAACATCGATGGTCCGGCCTTCATAAAGGGCTTTTGTGAATAGAAAGAGCGCCATATCCGGGCGTCCCCACGGGCCGTAAACTGAAAAGAACCGCAGGCCCGTTACAGGCAGACCGTAAAGATGCGCATAGGTATGCGCCATCAGTTCGTTCGCTTTTTTACTCGCCGCATACAGGCTGACCGGGTGGTCGACGTTGTGATGCACGGAGAAGGGTAGGGCCTTGTTCGCGCCGTATACAGAACTGGACGACGCATAAATAAGATGTCTGACGCCGCTATGGCGGCAGGCTTCGAGAATATTCAGAAAGCCGTCGATATTGGAATGGATATAGGCTTGGGGGTTGGTCAGGGAGTAGCGGACCCCCGCCTGGGCGGCCAAATTCACGACAGCGTCGGGTTTGAACTCCGCAAACACCTTATTCAAAGTGTCATGGTCGTTCAGATCCGCCCGCACGAACCGGAAATTCCTGCAGGCTTCCAGCTGCTTCAGCCGGTTTTCCTTCAGCGCGACATCGTAATAGTCGTTGACGATGTCATAGCCCAGAACGTCCCGCCCGGCCTCGCACAGTCGGCGCGCCAGGTGAAATCCGATGAAGCCGGCCGCGCCGGTGACGAGAATGCGTTGAAACGTCATCGTTGCTGCTTATAAGCTCCAGTACCGGTAATCATTAAAGTCCGCGGGATCGAACGCCGATTTGACGTCGATGAATACGCCGCCCCTGCGGATATGGTTTTTCACGCCGGAACCTGAATTCAGATACGTTCTGTGCGGCACGGCAAGGATCAGGGCGTCCAGGGCATCGAACTTCTCCAGCGCCTGAAGCGTCAGCCCGTATTCTTCCCGCGCTTCCCCGGGATCGGCCAAAGGATCATGCAGGATAGGGGAGGCGCCCGATTCCCTTAGTTCTGTGACGATATCCGGCACCTTGCTGTTCCGCAGATCCGGGACGTTTTCCTTGAACGTCAGACCCAGGATGCCAATGCGGGCCTTGTCCGGCGGCACGCCTTCGGTATGGAGCAGCTGCAGCGTCTTGCGGGCGATAAAGGCGCCCATGGTATCGTTGATGCGGCGGCCCGACAGAATGACCTCCGGCATGTAGCCCGCCTGTTCCGCCCTTGCCGTCAGATAGTAGGGATCGACTCCTATGCAATGGCCGCCGACCAGGCCCGGCGTAAACGGCAGGAAATTCCATTTCGTTCCGGCCGCGCGCAATACATCCGCTGTCCTCAGGCCCAACCGGTCGAATATAAGCGCCAGTTCGTTCATCAGCGCGATGTTGACGTCGCGCTGGATATTCTCGATCACCTTGGCGGCCTCGGCCACGCGGATCGATGGCGCGCGGTACAGGCCGGCGGAAACGATTGCGCCGTAGACTCCCGCGACCTTTTCCAATGTTTCGGCGTCTTCTCCCGCGACGATTTTGACCACCTTGTCCAGGGCATGGCTTTTATCGCCGGGATTGATGCGTTCGGGCGAATAGCCGAGCCGGAAATCAACGCCTTGCTTCAACCCGCTGTGCCGGGCCAGTTCCGGGCCGCAGATCTCTTCGGTCACGCCGGGATAGACGGTCGATTCATAGACGACCGTATCGCCCTTTTTAAGGATGCGGCCCACGATGGCCGACGCTGCGAGAACGGGGCCGAGGTCCGGGTTTTTCGCTTCATCGATGGGCGTGGGAACGGCCACGATATAGAAGGTGCAGTCCGCGATATCCGCCGGGTCCGACGTATAGCGGAGGCTCGAATTCTTCAGGGCGGAGCGGTCGGTTTCTCCTGTCGAATCCTCGCCTTGCCGCAAGGCTTCGATGCGGGACCGCTTGACGTCGAACCCCCGGACGTCGCCGAACTTTCCGGCCAGCGCCAGCGCGACGGGCAGACCGACATATCCGAGACCGATAACGGCTATCTTTTCCTGCATGGGATCCTGATCATCTAAGCCCTTGATGGATACGATTTTTTGATGGAAGGTTCAAGCAGAGGAACCGAAAACGCAATGAATTCAGGATATCAAGATCCCATCCGCGTCGCTTTTGTGCTGCCGTCCTTCACGGCCGGCGGGGCGGAGCGCGTCATGATTTCCCTGATGAACGGTCTGGATCGCGGAGAATTTGCGCCCCATATGATCGCCCTGAACGGCACGGGTTCCTTGCATGCGCTGATCGATCAAAGCCTTCCCGTAACGGTCCTCAGTGAAGACGGAAGGGTAAGAGCCAATATTTTTCGTCTATTCAATGTCTTGCGGCATATGAAGCCGGACATTGTCGTTTCGACCATGGCGCATCTGAATTTTGCGGTTCTGGCGCTCAGGCCTTTTTTCCCCGGCACAAAATTTATCGTGCGGGAGGCGGTGACGCCGTCTTTTCTCTTCGCCAGCCATCCGCGCAAGCGCCCGATTCTAAAGGGGCTGTATCATCTCCTTTACCCTCTTGCGGACGTGGTGTTGTCGCCTTCGGCTCTTATTCAGCAGGAATTTGAATCGCTGCTGGGGCTCCGCCTGTCCTCGCACCGTCTGCTTTATAATCCGGTCGATTCCCGAAAACTGCGCCCCGCCATCCTTCCCGAACGCAGTGCTTACGAACGCCAGCAAACGCATTTCGTCTGCGCGGGGCGCCTGCACAGCCAGAAGGGTTTTGATCGCCTGATTGATTCTCTGGCAGGGCAGGTTATGCCGCAGGGCTGGAAGCTGTCTATCATGGGCGAAGGACCGGAACATGACGATCTGGAACGGCGTATCGTGAAGGCGGGTCTGGAAAGCAGGATTTCCCTGGCCGGTTTTGCGCAGCAACCGTGGCCGGTCATGGCGGCGGCGGATTGCTTTCTCCTGCCCTCGCGATGGGAAGGTCTGCCGAACGCCGTTCTGGAAGCCCTTGCCTGCGGCACGCCGGTCATTGCCTCTGCGGAGGCCGGAGGTATCGATGAAATTGCTGCGCTGGCCGCGCCGGGATCCGTTACCATCGCCCGGTCCATGGATAAGTTTGTGGAGGCGATGAAGAAAATCCGTCCCGGTCCGGTTTCCCGCCCTCGTCCTTCCTTGTTGCCCGAAGCCTTTTCAAGGGAGAAGATAGAGCGCGATTTTGCACTTTTGCTGCACCATCTTGCGCAATAAATCCTCGTGCTGTTTCCAGCGTATCCGCCTGCTGCGCCGGATTTATGGCGCCGGCTTTCGTGATATGAATCGAAGGCGATCTCGAAAACCAGCAGTTCCTCATCTGTAAAGCCGAAACAGGCCTTATAGGCGGGCAGGCGATAAAAAGCTGCCTGAGTGCCGCTATGCCAAGGCCAGGTTTCTTGACGCTTTTCGTTCGGCTTCACGCAGCCAAGAGGGAAAATCGGAAAGGAAACGATTCACAAGATTGCCGCGGGCGGGTATTATCCGGAGGGTCCTGGGCAGCAATTGCTTCAGGAGGCAGGATTAGAAAAACCCGATGGCGCGCATCAAATTTTCCGGACATCATTTTACCCTTAGCCCCGAAGGGACGCTCTACTGGCATGAGGAATCGATGCTGGTGGTTTCCGATCTGCATCTGGAAAAAGGGTCCTGTTCCGGCCTGCGCGGCCAGCTTCCGCCAAGCTATGACAGCCGGGAGACTCTGGAACGGCTGGCCCGGATCGTCGAGAATACCCCGGCATCCCGCATCCTGTTCCTTGGCGATACATTCCATGACGCGCAAGCGCATGAGCGCCTGAGCTTCAGCGAGCAGGATCTGCTTGAGGATATCTGCGGCGCGCGCCGGACGGTCTGGGTGCATGGCAGCCATGGCGGCGCCTATGTTCCGGGCCGTGTCCAGTCCTGCGGAGTCTTTTCATTGAGCGGCCTGACATTCCGGCATGAGGCGACGCAGGACGGGTCGGGAGAGGTCAGCGGCCGCTTCCATCCCTGCGCCGAGATCAGCCATAAAGGCAGCCTGGTCCGTAAACCCTGTTTTATTGAGGACGGACGCAAAATGATCCTGCCGGCCTTCGGCGCCTATGCTGGCGGCATGGATGCCCGCCATGAAAGCATCGCGCTTCATTTCCCCCAGGGGTGCCGGGTTCATGTCATGGGCCTGGAAAAAATCCATACTCTGGATGGCGGCAGGGCCGCAGCCTGAGGATTTAATCCTGCTTCTGCTCCGGGGCGGCGAGAGTCAGCACATCCGGTTTCGCGGCATTCAGATTCGACTGGCGGTCGGCCGCAGGGGCGGGACGGACGGTGGTCCGGTAGATGGCGAAGGCCGCATTGGCGAAGAAGATCACGGCCAGCGTCGGGAAATAGGCGGACGGCCCGATCGCTCCCATCAGGCCGGTGGACAGCGCCGGACCGGCGATCGCGCCCGCCCCGTTCATCATCAGCAAGGCGCTGGACGCGGCGACGTACTGGCTGGGGTCAAGGTGATCATTCGTATAGGCGGTGCACAGGCCGTAAATCGTCATGGCAAAACCGCCCAGAATAAAGGCAGACACATAGAGCGCCAGCATCCCCTCGGAGTGAGAGACGCCGAAGCACAACAGGGCGCTGAGGCATGAAGCGAGGCTGACCATGATGATCAGTTTTCGCCTGCCGAGTTTGTCGGACAAGGCTCCGATCGGCATTTGGAAAATGACTCCGCCCGCGACCATGGCGGCCATGAATGTGGATATTTCCTGAATACCGAAGCCCTGTCTTGCGGCATAGATTGCACCGACGGAGAGCAGGATACTGTTCGCAAACCCGCTCATGGTGACGGCGAACGCGCCTAAAGGGGAAACGGTCCAGAGCTCGCGCAGCTTCATTCCTTTCGGTTTGCTGGATTCGGGGGCGGGGCGCTTGCTGAGCGCGATGGGGACCAGAGCCAGAGAGATGAACATGGAGGATATGATAAACAGCGTATCCGTCTTCGGATCGGCGGCGTTCAGGAGAAACTGCCCTGCGACCATGCCCAGATAGGTGGTGAACAGATAAAGCGCCAGGATCTTTCCGCGCGTTTCCTTTGTCGACATGTGATTGAGCCAGCTCTCGACGACGATATACAACCCTGCAAACGCAAACCCCGTGCACGCGCGTATTCCTGCCCAGGCAATCGGGAGGACGAAAATGCCGTGCATCAGGACGGAAATCGCGGCGATGGCGGCAAGCGCCGAAAAAACCCTGATGTGGCCGACATTCTGCATCAGCCTCGGAACGACCTGCGTTCCCGCCATGAACCCGGCATAGTACATAGACATGACGAGGCCGGTCGTGAACGCGCTGAACCCTTCATCCGTCGCACGCACGCCGAGCAGCGTTCCCTGAAGGCCATTCCCGACCATGATGGCCCCCAGGCCGAAGAACAGGGGCCAGGCGGTTTGCAGGGCGCGTTGGATAGGCATGAAGATCCTCGATAAGCTGGTGAACAGATGCGCGGACAAAATTGATGCGGCCCCAACTTTTGTCAAAGGCCGCATCAATTATTTTGGGAAAAAGAAAGGAGAGGGTTATTTCTTCTTCTTGGTTTTTTTAGCCGGGGATTTTTTAGCCGGGGATTTTTTAGCAGCTTTCGCTACGGTTTTCTTCGCTGTTTTTTTCTTGGCAGCGGGTTTCTTCGTAGCAGTCTTCTTTTTAGCAACAGCCATTGGTAGTTCCTCCATATGGTTTTCAAAGTCCCTCGATCGAGGGGGTTGGACAAGTCGACATGCCCATTGCAGACATGGTTACACACATTGTGTAATGAATTCTTAATTCTTGCAAGGGGTAAAGTAAAAAACCGGCTCCAGTGAAAACGGAGCCGGTTTCGGATGCGGATCGGCTTAATCGCGTTTGATGTCGATGCGCTTCGAGATCTTTGCCGCCTCTTTCGTTTTGCCGATATCGATATGCAGCACGCCGTTGCGCATGAACGCGGTGACGGCGTTTTCATCGGCATCGGCGGGAAGCTGCAGAACGCGGCTGAACCGCCCATAGGTGCGTTCGACGCGGTGCCAGGTTTTTCCTTCCTCTTCCTTATCCGACCTGCGTTCGCCTTTCAGGGTCAGAACACCGTCGTTGACGGTCAGCTCGATCTCTTTCTCGTCAATGCCGGGAAGTTCAGCCGTCAGCGCATAAGCGGTCTCGGTCTCCGCAACGTCCAGCCTGACGGACAGATCGCCGAATCCTCCGGCAGGCGAAGCGAGATTGCTCATCGCATTCTGGAACAGGTTATTGAACATGCGATCGAAGTCGCTAAAGCTGCGGCCGACATAAGAATTGCGGCGGCTGAAGGGTACAAGAACTGGAACAGACATGGCATCACTCCTTTTTTCCAACTTGGTCAAGCCTGGAGAAGGAAAAGCCCCGTAAGGCGACCTTTCCTCTTTCAATGTTACTTACGCATGCGCTGGGTTTCTGGATCATTTGAAGGAGATTAAATCGAAAGAATTTGACATTTTTACCTGTAATTAACATAATTAATTTATAGTTAGCTGGAAATATTAATAAATTATGCAGGTGGATCTGTGTTTAAACGCTGCGATTTTCTGATGGGACGGGATAATTCGGTCATCATCGTCATTCCCGAAAGACTGCCCATGGCCGAAACTTACACAGTTTCCATCAGCGATAAAGACATCAAATTCAGGGCTGATTACGATTACATCGCCGAGATGATCTATCAGGGCGGTGAAATATTCAGGCGCATAGCCAGTTCCGTACAGGTTGGATTGGTGGAATACGCGGGCGGGGATTTTCCGGCGCACATTACCAATGTCGCTTATGTTGAAGTGCGGAGGGCCGTGGCATGAGCTTGGCCGCCGGACAGCCGTTAAGGGATGCATTGAGCGGCGATGCCGTTCAGATCATGAGCAGCAATGGTTCCTCCAACCTGGGAATTGTAACGCGTCTTCTCGGTCAGGGTTTCGATGTGACGGCTAATGTTGGAAGTTCCACCTTGCATGAAACGTTCGATCTGCGCGCCCATGGCCTTTCTGCCGGGCCGGGTGGAAGACTCTCGCTTGCGGATCAGGCTCCGCAATCTGCGCCAGGCATCGGGCCCGCGCCTGCCGCGCCCACGCCTTCGTATGATTCAATGAGATTATAACCCGGCAAATTTTTCACATTGCAACCGAAGCGGGTTTCGGGCATACGTAGAGATGTAACCAACATCTTTGAAAGTCGTCTGACGCATGTCTGTGGGGGCATCCAGATCCGCCTTGGTGACCGGCGTGACCGGTCAGGACGGCGCGTTGCTCGCGCGGTTTCTGCTCGATAAAGGCTATACGGTTTATGGCTTGCAGCGTTATGCGGCGAACGACCATACGGCGCGCATCAAAACCCTTTTGTCCAACCCGCTTTTTCAGCTTCGTTATGCCGATATGACCGATGGCGGCAGTCTTTTCGCGCTGCTGCAGCATCTCCAGCCGGATGAAATCTACAATCTCGCGGCGATGAGCCATGTGAAGGTCAGCTTCGACATGCCGGAATACGCGGCCAATGTCGACGGCCTGGGTACGCTGCGGCTGCTGGAAGGGATCAGGATCCTTGGCCTGAAAGACCGCGTGCGTTTTTACCAGGCTTCCAGTTCGGAAATGTTCGGCAACGCGCCGGCGCCGCAGAACGAGGAAACCCCGCTTCAGCCCTGCAGCCCGTATGCAACGGCGAAGCTGTTCGCTTACTGGACGGTGCGGAATTACCGGGAATCCTATGGTATCCATGCCAGCAACGGCATCCTTTTCAACCATGAAAGCCCTGTGCGAGGCGAGGAATTCGTCACGCGCAAGATTACCAAGGCCGTGGCGGCCATCGAGGCCGGGAAACAGGAATGCCTGTCCATCGGCAATCTGGATTCCTGCCGGGACTGGGGCCATGCCCGCGATTACGTCGAAGGCATGTGGATGATGCTGCGGCAGGAGGAGCCGGACGATTATGTGTTGGCTACGGGCAAAACCTATAGCGTGCGGGAATTCGTGACGGCGGCGTTCGGCTGTCTCGGCATCCAGATCGACTGGCGCGGCAGCGGTACCGGGGAGAAGGGTTATCATGCCCGCACCGGAAAGCTTCTTGTCCAGGTCGATCCGCGTTTTTTCCGGCCTAACGAGGTCAATCATCTGCTGGGCGACGCCTCCAAGGCGCGGCGCATTCTGGGCTGGACCGCGAAAACGCCTTTCCATATGCTTGTCCGCGATATGGTGATGGCCGACCGGGCCGCCCTTCGTGGAAATGACGACTATGACGTTTTCCTGGAAGCTGCAGAATAAGCGCATCTGGATCGCCGGCCATGAGGGCATGGTCGGGCGCGCCCTGATGCGAAGGCTGGACAGGGAGCCCTGCGCCTGCATCACCGCGCCGAAGCGCGCGCCCGATCTGCGCCGCCAGGACGAAACGGAGGCATGGCTGGCCGCGCATCGGCCCGACGCGATCGTCATTGCCGCCGCGACGGCGGGCGGTATCGGCGACAACCAGGCCCGGCCCGCGGATTTCCTCTATGACAATCTGATGATCGCCGCGAACATCCTGGAGGCGGCGCACCGCCTCGATATCGATCGCGTGCTTTATCTGGGGTCGTCCTGCATCTATCCGCGTGAAGCGCCCCAGCCCATCCCGGAGGGCGCTTTACTCGGCGGTCCGCTGGAATCCACCAACGAAGCCTACGCGATCGCCAAAATCGCAGGGCTGAAACTGTGCGATTCCTATAAAAAACAACATGGCCGCGCCTACATTTCCGCCATGCCCTGCAATCTTTACGGGCCTTATGACCGGTTCGATCTTGCGCGTTCGCATGTCATCCCGGCGATGCTGATGAAAATGCATCAGGCAAAAATCCATAACGCGCCCGCCGTGACGTTATGGGGCACGGGCGCGCCGCTGCGCGAGTTTCTGCATGCCGACGATCTGGCTGACGCTCTTGTCATGCTGCTGGAGCAGTATAACGGAGCAGGGCCGGTGAATGTGGGGCAGGGGGAAGAAGTCAGCATCGCCGATCTGGCCCATATGGCGGCCAGGGCCGCAGGGTATCAGGGAACGGTGGCGTTCGATCCTTCCATGCCCGACGGGACGCCGCGCAAGGTGATCGACTCGGCGCGCATGCGGGCGATGGGATGGAAGCCGTGCCGTTCCCTGGAACAGGGGCTGGCCGAAACCTATGAATGGTATTGCAGCCATTATGGCGCGGATTCTCTCGCGGCCTGAGGCCGTCACGGGCTTGCTTCACCGCAGCATAGTGTTTTATGGTGGGGATCATCATCACGCAGGGCCATCATGAGTACGCAATCCACGCGGCATCTTTTCCTTATCGAACCCGCCGCCTTCTATTCGAACCCCCAGACCGCCGAGACGAACCATTACCAGGCCGACAAGCACGAAAGCCATGACGAGACGTTCCACCGGTCGGTAAAGGAGTTCCGGCGGTGGCGGGACCTTCTGGTGGAAAACGGCGTTTTCGTGACGACGGCGCTGGGTTTGCCGGAATGCCCGGACCATGTCTTCCCCAACTGGATCTCGACGCACGAAAATCGCCAGATGGTGGTTTACCCCATGCGCAACGAGAACCGGCGGATCGAGAAGACGCCGCGCATCGTCGATACGTTGAAGAAATCCTACGACGTCGTCCTGGATCTCAGCCCTTACGAAGCGAAAGGCCAGTTTCTGGAAAGCACGGGAAGCCTGTGCATCGACCGGGTCAATAAAACCGTCTACGCGGGCCTGTCGGCCCGGACCAGCGAAGAACTGGTGCGCGTCTGGGCGAAGGAAATGGGCTTCGATCCCGTCATTTTCGAAACGAAAAGCCATACCGGAAAGCCAGTGTACCATACCGATCTGGTCATGTTTACCGGCACCGAGGCGGCGGGCATCTGTTCCCCCTGCATCGTCGATAAAGACCGCGAACGGGTATTGGGGCGCCTGCGCGAAACGCATGATGTCATAGAGTTTTCCATGCAGCAGCTTCAGACCTTTTGCGGAAATTCGCTTGAGGTGTTGGGAGAAAATGACGACCGGATGATCGCCATGTCCAAGGCCGCCAGCGACTCCCTGACGGACGAACAGGACGAAAAGCTGGCCGAATATTTCACGCGCTTCCTGCTGGCCGAGATACCGACGCTGGAAATCTACGGCGGCGGCTCCGCCCGATGCACGATCATGGAGATGTTTTAGGGCCTTCTGCCATCAAGTTGACGCCCTTAACTCCTTACCTCGTCATCCTCCTCTGGAACGCCGGAATCATCGCGCCGCAGGCGTCATAAGAATTCTTTCAACGCAAAGCACGCCAAGAACGCAAAGGCGCCCCATACTCTTTGCGTTCTTGGCGTGCTTTGCGTTTAAAAGATTTTTACCACGGAGGGCACGGAGAACACGGAGAAAAGCAGATATCTGCTTTTCTCCGTGTTCTCCGTGCCCTCCGTGGTTCAAAAATTTTACCGCGCGGCGCGCGGCTTTTTGACACCATGGCGGGTTTATAGCCTTCTGCGTTTAAGCGGCCTGTCCGCCGAAGCCCTGGCAAGGGAGAGGGCGGATGACGGTTGATGATTCAGCTTAATCGCAAGGAATGCTTCAGGCGGAAACGCGGCGCAGAGTCACGAAAACGATTTCATTGCCATACTGGATCTGACCCGACATCTGGACCTGATCCCCTTTGCGGGACAGTTTGAGGACGCTGCGATAACTGACCGGTTCACGCGTCGGGCTGCCGTTCGGGCGGAGCAGGGCAAAATCGGGCGCGGCTTCGGAAGGATCGGCCAGAGAGGCCATTTCCACTTCGTTCTCACTCAAAACGGTAAACGTGCTTGTCCATAAAACATGGTTGCCGTCGCGCCGTTCGGTCTTTCCGTTTTGAATGACGGTCGTCCCGTCGCTGCGCCGCTCCAGCGGCCCGGTGTAATTGCTGGTCGAGGAAACCTGATATGTGCCGTCGAGCGTTTCCGTCATTGAAATTCTAAGAAGGTTGCCAGGGCCTTACGGCTTCCGCGAGAATGAGCCCATGAGTTTCTTCTTCAAAAATGCAGTCTTCAGAGACGCTATATCCTGCGGCGCTCAATACATGATTCCAAGCTTCCGCCGACCATTTTCCGGAAAGCAGCATGGTCAGGCTGTCGTTTTCCTCCATAATGATCTGGCCTTCGCGTGCGGTGAGCAGATGATGTTCTTTTTTACATGTAGCTTGAAGCCGGACAGCCTCATTTTCCTTGTCATAGGCCGTCGTCATCCTCCAGTAATCATGAGGATCGTAACTTCTTGAAATGACGCCTTCTTCCACGGCCCAGGCGAGAGGACTGAATATAAAACGCTCGAATGCCTTTGTGGGCCTGTACTGTTTAGTGAGCCGTTCAGGATCTTTATCGCATTGATAAGTAAGCAGCAGGCGGGAGCCCTGGCCGTTCTGGGCATTCGCCATACGGCAATACATCGCAGCGTTGTCTTTCGGACCCAGCCCGCCAGCGTTTCTTTCGTCGGGCGCGTTCGCAAAGGGACCGCCGAAGCACACAACAACGGGTGTGCATCCTTCGAGTTTCGGCACATTGATATCTCCCGCCTTCGTGAAATCACCGACGACGGGATGAGAAGGAATTCCATAGGCAGCAGAAGCCAGCTGGGCCGATTCCTGGGCGAAAGAGGGAACGGTGTCGACGAAGGCGCAGGCCGCTATTTCATGACTGTCCGATTGTGTGATCGCATCGATCAGAAGTCTTGTTTTCTGAAAGCCGTTCACCCCGCCGCATCCCCATTCGATCAGCATTATCCTGGGGGGCAAACGTTCAACAAGACCGCGTGCAATGGCCAGTTTCAGAATGCCTGTGTCGCCTGTAACGTAAGGATAATCGCTCTGATGCTCCTGCAGGTACTCCACCCATGCTGGCGGACCGTAATCGCCATGTTCCGAGGGAGCCTTGATCGTATGGAAGGGACCGTCCGGGCCAAACCCGACCCTCTGGCCAAGAACCATTTCCATGAAAAGCTGGCGCAGCGTTCTTGAGCCGGGCGCAAAGGCAGCCGAAGGCGGGACGCGGCGGCGGTCCACGCCTGTAAAATGACGGTTTGCGGTTTCCTTTAGTCCTTCGATACGCATGATGATCTAAGTGAGAAACGATCCAGTTACAATCGGCCTATCGGCCGTTCCCGCCGTCAGGTATGCGCGCCTTGTCCCACATCGCCTTGAACTGAAGCCTGTAAGCGTCCGCCACGGCGGCATAGTTCAGGACGATGACCGTCGGCTCGTGCTTGAAGAGCAGAATCGCCAGCTTGTCGGCATACACATAAAAAGGAACAGCCGAGAACATATCCCTGGGCAGCCAGCGGTACTGGGCGTAATCCGCGCTGGCGAGGTAATAGGTATCGCCTTCACGGATGGCGATTTTGTAAGTCACGCCCGAAATTTTCTTCATATGGTCGACATGGATCCTGACATTATCAAGGCCCAGCCATTTTTCGAAGTCGCGCTCATCGACGTTGCTGACCAGAACCTCGCCGGGCTTTTGACGCAGCGTCTCATAAATATCCTTGTAAAAATCGGCGAAACCGTCCCGGCCTTCGAAGATCCGGATATCGCTGCGCTGCAGCCGGACGCCCCCGTCGATAAATTCTATCCCCGCGCTTTCGAATGCGCGCTGGATGGTGCTGACCGTGTTGGCGCGTGGGGTGCTGACACCGTTTTCAATGCTGCCGATCGATGTTGCCGAAATCCCGGTCCGTTCGGCAAGATCGGCCTGACTCCAGTTCAGTATCCCCCGTGCGCCGCGAATTTGTGCGGTTGTGATGGTCATGAGCGGCCAAATATATCCTTTGGTATTGGTCGGAGGGGTGAAGTTTCCTTAATGTCCCCACTTTTTAATGATTAAACTTAGCACAGGCAAACGAAATTTTTCGGAATTTTTTAATTTCTATCTTGACAAGTTAGTGAATTTATGAAAAAACTAAGGCTAACTTGGTAATTGAAAAAGTTTTGGGCAGGTTCTCCCCCGAATGGCCTGAAAGATAATTTTCAAGCTAAGTGACCCACACAATCGCCGGACTTTTCGATCCCCCTCGAAAAGTCCGGATTTTTTTGTGCTGATTATCAGGCGGCTTTTGTGTCCAGTAATCCTTCACGGCGGAGAAGGGCATCCGGATCGGGTTCGCGGCCACGGAAACGTTTGTAGAGAATGGACGGATGCTCGCTGCCGCCGCGCGCCAGAATTTCATGGCGATAGGAATCAGCCGTGGCGCGATCGTAAAGCCCGCGTTCGAGAAACAGTTCGAATGTGTCGGCATCCAGGACTTCCGCCCATTTGTAACTGTAATATCCGGCGGCATAGCCTCCTGCGAACAAATGACTGAACGATACCGAAGCCGGACCTGCCATGCGCGGGAAGAGCGAAATGTCAGCCAGCGCCTTGTCTTCAAACGCCGCAACATCGTCGATCGTTGACGGATCCGCCGTATGCCAGGCCATGTCCATCATGGAGAAACCTGCTTGCCGCAAACCGGCCCAGCCGATCATATAGTTTCTGGCGGTGTTGAGTTTTTCCACCAGGTCCTGCGGGATCGCTTCACCGGTCTGGTAATGATGCGCATAGAGGTCCATCGTTTCGCGATGGAATGTCCAGTTCTCCTGCACCTGCGACGGCAGCTCGACGAAATCCCACAGCACGTTCGGGCTGGCGAGAGAAGGGTAAATCACTTCCGACAGCAGACCGTGAACGGCATGGCCCATTTCATGGAATAGCGTCTCCACCTCGCCATGTGTCAGCAGAGAAGGGCGATCCTTTGTCGGCTTGGTGAAATTGCAGACGATGGCGATCACAGGCCGTTCTATTTTGCCATGGAACAAACCCTGGCTGCGATAGCTTGTCATCCATGCGCCGTCTTTCTTGCCCGTGCGCGGATGGAAATCGGCATAGAGCGTGCCGACGAAGCGTCCGTTATCGTCCGTCACGTCATAAGCCGTCACATCCGGATGCCAGACGGGGTAGGTTTTGTTCGCCGTGAACCGCAGCCCGAACAGGCGGCTGAAATGCTGAAAGCATCCTTCCAGCACGCTCATCAGCGGATAGTAGGGACGGAAATCCTCCGATGTAAAAGCGAACAGGCTTTGCTTCATTTTTTCGCCGTAATACGCGACATCCCAAGGCTGCAGCTCGTCGGTCACACCTTGTTTTTTTGCAAAGTCCTGAAGTTGTTTCAGATCCTGCCGCGCCGCGGGCCTGTAAACCTCGATCAGGCGATTCAGAAAGGTTTCGACCGCTTCCGGTTTTTCGGCCATGCGGCGTTCAAGAACGAAATGCGCATGCGTTGGGAAACCGAGAAGCCTGGCTCTTTCATGCCGCAGGGAGACAATCTCCTTGATGACAGGGGCGTTGTCATAGGGGCCGCCCCAGGCGCGGCTGGCAAACGCCCGCCATATTTTTTCACGAAGATCACGGTTATCCGCATACTGGATCAGCGGCATATAGCTGGGGGCGTCAAGCGTGAACAGCCATTTTCCGGATTGGCCTTTTTCCTCCGCCATGGCTTTCGCTCCGGCCAGAGCGGATTCCGGCAGACCGGCGAGATCGGATTCCCGATCGATCCATAATTCAAACTGCTCGACCGATTTCTTGACGTTGTTTGAAAAGGCGGGGCCGAGCACCGACAGGCGCTGGCTGATTTCGCGCATGCGCGCCTTGCCCTTTTCATCAAGTTCGGCGCCGCCTCTGACGAAACCGACATAGGTTTCGTCCAGCAGGGTTTTCTGCTCCGGCGTCAGGTTCAGCGAATCCATCTGTTTGAATACGGAACGGACTTTTTCGAACAGGACGGGGTCGAGCGCTACGTCGCTGGAAAAATCGGCGCTTAGAGGCCCGATCTGATCGGCCAGAGCTTGCAACCCGTCCGTTCCCGCGGCGGACAGCTGGTTATAGAAGATCCCTGTCACATAACCCAATGTCTCGCTTGCGGTTTCCAGGGCAACGATCGTGTTCTCGAAATCGGGCGCGTTCCGGTTGGATTTGATGGCATCAATGTTCCGGCGCGCCTCGGCGATAGACGCTTCAACGGCAGGCAGATAATGCTCTTCGCTGATCTTGTCAAAGGGCGGGGCATGGTTTGGAAGCGGGGAGT
>JBDHTS010000005.1:0-42965 GCA_039808845.1 Alphaproteobacteria bacterium
CGCTTTTTATTACATCAGCGGACTCGCGGCGAAGACGGAATCTCCCGATGTGCAGCTTGAAACCCCTTACGGCTCTATCGGCATTCACGGGACGGAAGTCTGGGGCGGTCAGATTGAGGATGATTATGGCATCTACGTTCAGAAAGGGCGTGTCGCCGTACAAACAAAACGGGGACGCGTCCTGATGAATCAAGGCGAAGGCACGGGATTGTCATTCGGACGGGCGGCGCCGCTGCCTCCAGTCAAATGGTCGCCGGATAAAATCAAGCTGGCGATATCCCGGACCGCCCCGAAGGATCCCGCGCGACTGAAACAACGTCTGGAATCCTTGCGCCCCCTTCATAAGGACATGATCACAAATTATCGATCGGTCAGGGCCCGCATGAACGTTCCCGGACCGAACAATTCGCGCAGATATATCAATCCTGTGGCGCCAAAGCCACCCATAAAGAAGCAGCAGGACAAGCCCGTTCTGACCAAACCGCAGTCTGAAAAGCGCAATAATGCGGAAAACCCCTCCCCTCCGCCACAGCGCAGGATGCAAAAGGTTTTCAGACGTCCGCAAGACCGGCAGTAGCGCACGATGTCTGAAAGGGCTATAACCTCATCCCAGAGGATCATCATGGAATGCGCTGTCGTCATACCAGCCTATAACGAGGTGGAAAGCATCGTCCCCCTGGTCGAGGAAATCGTCCGTACAGCTGGCGATACGCCCGTAAGGGAGATCATCGTCGTCAATGACGGCAGCAGCGACGATACTGTTCCGGCTCTGACCGCCCTGAAAGCACAATGTCCGCAGCTTCGTATCGTTACCCATATGACGCGCAGCGGACAAAGCACCGCCATCCGCACCGGAGTGGCGGCAGCAACCGCCCCTTTGATCTTCACAATGGATGGCGACGGGCAAAACGATCCGGCGGACATGCCGGCCATGTATAAATTATATGCAGAGCATGCCCGCCGCACGCCGCGCATTCTGGTGGCGGGGCAACGTCTCAAGCGTCAGGACACTCTGGTCCGGCGTCTGTCATCCCGCATCGCCAATAAAATCAGGGCCGCCATTCTGCAGGATGGTGTCAGGGATACGGGTTGCGGCCTTAAACTGTTCCGCCGCGACGATTTTCTGGATCTGCCTTTTTTCAACCATCTTCACCGTTTCATTCCTGTGCTGATGAAAGCCAAAGGCGTCGAAATCATCCTGACGGACGTCGCGCACCGCCCGCGTACACGCGGCCAGTCGAAATATGGCGTCATGAACCGTTTGTGGGTGGGGATAGCCGATCTGTTCGGAGTCCGATGGATTGTCTCAAGAACGAAACCGCCGGTTGAGGTAAAGGAATGATGGACTGGTTCACGACCGAGCATATGTGGCTCGCCATAGGCCTGTTCGGCCAGAGCATGTTCTTCATGCGCTTTTTCGTGCAATGGCTTGCGTCTGAAAAACGCAAGGAAAGCATTATTCCCGATGCGTTCTGGTATTTCAGCATTCTTGGCGGTTTCATCCTGCTGGCCTACGCGATTTACAAACGGGACCCTGTTTTTATTCTGGGTCAGTCTACGGGCGTGCTGATTTATTCGCGCAATCTCTATTTCATTCATAAGAAACGCTGGCAGCCGGTTCCGGAACAACAATGACGGGTTTTCTGAAATCCTCGCCATGGGCGCTGCCCGCCTTGTTGATCATAATTGCCGTATGGGCATGTCTTGCATGGACCTTTCCTGCTTTTCCTATCGATGAAACGCGATATCTGACCGTGGCCTGGGAAATGCGCCAGTCCGGTCAATGGATGCTGCCGACCCTGAACGGAGAGCCTTACTCGCACAAACCTCCGCTTCTGTTCTGGCTGATCAATCTCGTATGGACTGTCACGGGACCGTCAGTCGGCGCGGCACGGATCGTTTCTCTGGCGGTGGCTTTGTCTGTCGTTTTTCTGACCTTCCGGCTGGCTGAAAAATTGTTCCCGCAGGACCCTTCCATATCCCGCCTTGCACCACTGCTTTTGATCGCCAGCCCGCCGTTTCTGGTCTATGGCAACATGATCATGTTTGATTTCCTGCTGTATTCCTGCGTCCTGGCCGGACTGACCGGCCTGTGGCAGGCGGGACAGGAGCGTTCGCGCAGAGCATGGCTTTTATTCGGCGCAGCCATGGGCATTGCCGTTCTGGCGAAGGGGCCCGTTATTCTGGTCCATCTTCTGCCCCCCGCTTTACTGGCACCCTTTCTCTGGCAGACAGCGTATAAGAAACGGGAATGGTATCTGCGCGTGGCTGCCAGCGTATTGATGGCAACTCTGATCGGCTTGTGCTGGGCCATTCCGGCTGCACTGATCGGCGGCAAGGAGTTTGCTCATATGATATTCTGGGGCCAGTCCGCAGGGCGGATGGTCAATGCCTTCGATCACCGCCGACCGGCCTGGTTTTACCTGCCGTTTATCCCGCTGTTCATGCTGCCATGGCTTTTCATGCGGGAATTCTGGCGGGGCACTGCGAAGTTAAAATATGCCCTTCATGAATCTCCCGTCCGGTTTATTCTCAGCTGGCTGGTACCCGCCTTTGTGGTTTTCAGCCTCATCAGCGGCAAGCAGCCGCATTATATGGTCCCGCTGACCTCCGGCCTGGCCTTGTGCGCCGCATGGGCAATCGGCCGCCAGCCGACGACTGTTCCCAAAATCCCGGCAACGCTCTTTCTTTATTTTGCTGTCTTCGGCATCTTTGCGGCGGCGCCGTTTTTACGCACTCTTCTTCCTCCGGTTAACGACCATATGCTGAAAGACGGACTCGATCATTTTTCAGGTCCTCTTTATCTGGCAGGAGGCGCTTGCGCTTTGGGGATACTCCTGGCGACCCGCAAGAGTTTTGAAGGCCGATGCATGGGCATGATTTTCGGAACCGGCCTTCTGCTCTGCCTGACGACGTTTCAAGCGTACCAGTTTGTTTACCGGTATTTTGACCTCCGGCCCATGGCAGCCGTTCTCGCCCCTTACAAAAGCCAAGATATGGCCTTCGCCCCCAAATATTCCGGTGAACTTGGTTTCACGGCAAGGCTCGACAGGCCACTAGAGATTATCGGCAAAGGCGACCTGAATTCATGGTTTGCCACACATCCGGACGGAGTTGTTATTGTGCGCCACGAAGACATGGAACAACTCCCCGGCTTTGAAACTCTCTATACTCAGCCTTACCGCGGCGACCAGCGTATGTCCGTGTTGCAATGGGGTGGCGATTAGGGAATGAATTGCTGCTCAGGTACGGGTTGAGGATCTGGACGGCATGACTCTGCATTTTCCCGCTCTACTGCATAAAAATGCACGCCTGCCGCTAAAAGCGAGACTGCTGCAAATCTTAATACCAAAGCTCCATATTCCAAAATACATTGCTCTAAAGCTTCTGCCCTATCCGCGGCTCTATCTTCTCCCGTCATTCTGCAGCATCCTTAATTAGGATTGTTTCAATTTCTTTAGCCTTGTCTTCAACCATACGCACAATGTGATCGACAATGCTTTCATCACCTTCTCTCAAACGGTGCGCCGTCTTGCCGCCCATATAGATCTGGTGCGTTCCACGCCCACCACCGGTCAAGCCAATATCGGTCATGAGAGCTTCACCCGGTCCGTTAACAACGCAGCCGATAATAGAGACCGTCATCGGTGTGGTGACGTGTTTCAGTCTTTCCTCAAGCGTTGCGACAGTCTTGATGACATCGAATTGCTGCCGCGCGCAGGATGGACAGGCCACGATGTTCACGCCCCGGTGACGCAGGCCCAGGCCTTTCAGGATCTCGAACCCGACCTTGACCTCCTCGACCGGATCGGCCGAAAGGGAAACGCGGATCGTATCGCCGATACCGGCCCAGAGCAGGCTGCCCATGCCGATGGATGATTTGACCGTGCCGGTGGTCAGTCCACCCGCCTCGGTAATGCCGAGATGCAGCGGATAATCGCAAATACTGGCCAGCTGCATATACGCAGCAACCGCCATGAATACATCGGAAGCCTTGCAGGAAATCTTGAAATTCGTGAAATCGTGATCTTCAAGAATCTTCATATGCCTTTGAGCCGACTCCACCATTGCGTCCGGGCATGGTTCGCCATATTTTTCCAGCAGGTCGCGTTCCAGAGAACCGGCGTTGACCCCGATGCGGATGGAGCAGCCGTGGTCTTTTGCCGCATTGATGACATCGCGTACCCTGTCGGCGGACCCGATATTGCCCGGATTGATGCGCAGGCAGGCCGCGCCGTTCTGTGCCGCCTCGATCGCACGCTTATAGTGAAAATGGATGTCGGCCACGATCGGCACGGTCACTTCCGGCACGATCCGCTTCAGCGCGGCGGACGATTCTTCATCGGGGCATGAAATACGGACGATATCCGCGCCCGCCACTTCCAAAGTCCGCACCTGGGCAATTGTCGCCTTAACATCGTGCGTTAGCGTATTGGTCATCGACTGAACGGTGATTGGCGCATCACCGCCAACGGGCACTTTACCCACCATAATCTGCTGTGATTTCCGCCGCTGGATCTGCCGCCACGGACGTATGGACGTATGGTCCATCTTACCGCACCGTTCCCGTCGCCGCGCCGGGTATGGCGATTGGCTGTTCTTCAGGCTGAACAGGCACAGGCTGGGGCGGCATGGCCTGTTGCTGGGATGGCTTGATCGCCGCGCGCCATGCGCCATCGCTCGCTGGGCGGTCTGCCCGGGACTGCGCCCGCCCGGCTGGAGTTCTGGCTTTTTTTGCACTGAACAGGCCGGGATCAAGCTTGATGCCGCGTGCGACATCCCCTTTGTTGCCCAAAGGCGGAATACGTTCTCCGTCGACGATAAATTCAAGCCCTCCGATGTTGCCGGTCGCCAGCACCAGCCCCTGCTCGTCAGGAACCATATAGCGCTCTCCGGGATTCAGGACCTGGGATATCAGCGGCTTGCCGCTGCTGTTGCGTATTTCGACCCAGGTATTGTCCCTGACCAGAATGACGATCCTTGCCGGAGGCGGAGCATCCGGTTCGCCCGCCACCGTCAGCGGCGCGGGCTGCACCGGAGTTGCCACCGGGGCGGGCTGCGGCACAGGCTGCGGCGCGGGGATAGGCGCCTGCACCGCCGTCTTTACGGACTCGCTGACCACGGGAATTTGTTCGACGGCGCTGGCGCTTTCCCCGCCGCCCCTTGACGACATCGAGAACACCACGGCAATCGCCACGATTGCGGCAATGGACGCAGCCACAATGAGGATTCCCGGAAGCTTGCTGTCTTCCGCCGTCACCGGGAAGCTGAGCGCGGGGCGGGCCTTGTTCCCGACGGACTGCAGCTTGAAAAGGCTGACCATCTTGTCGCCGTCCAGGCCCAGATACTCCGAATAAGTCCTGACGAAACCGATGGCATAGGCCCGGCCCGGCAATTCGTGCAACTTGCCCTCCTCGATGGAGGCCAGTTGCGACGCCCGGATGCGCAGGATGGCCTCGACATCATTCAGGCTCTGGCCGTAATGCGTCCGCGCACGCCGCAGGATCTCGCCCACCGGCATATCAGTGTAATATTCTTCCGGCTTGCCCGGAGGGGATTTTTGCTGAGGCTGCGCGTTCATAATCTTATTTTTATGCCGATTTTGCCTTCTTTTCCAGTCCATAGGCCGCATGCAGCGCCCGCACGGCCAGCTCGGTATATTCCTGAGCGACCAGAACGCTGATCTTGATCTCGGACGTGGAAATGACCTGGATATTGATCCCCTTGTCGGCAAGGGCCTTGAACATCGTCTGGGCAACGCCCGCGTGGCTGCGCATCCCGATGCCGACCACGGAGACTTTCGCCACATTTTCATCGGTCAGGATTTGCGTGCCCTTCAGGATTTCAATACCGCGCAGCACTTCCATCACACGGGGCAAATCGGCATTGCCGACGGTAAAGGTCATATCGGTCGTCTTGCCGTCAGGGGATGTATTCTGAACGATCATATCGACGTTGATCGCCGCCTCGGCCAGTGGCCCGAACACCCCCGCCGCGATGCCCGGACGGTCCGGCAGCTGCAACAGCGTGATCTTTGCCTCGTCCTTGGCCAATGTGATGCCGTTGACGACTTCCTGTTCCATGATGTCTTCCTCCATTGTCACCAGAGTGCCGGGCAGGTCCGAACCGATCCGGCTGTCGAAAGTGGAAAGCACCTGCACCGGCACCCGCCATTTCATGCCCACCTCGACGGAACGCGTCTGAAGGACCTTTGCCCCCACCGACGCCATCTCCAGCATTTCTTCATAGGAAATTTTTTTCAGCTTTCGCGCCTTGGGCACGATGCGCGGGTCGGTGGTGTAAACGCCCTTCACATCCGTATAGATGTCGCACCGGTCGGCCTTCAGCGCGGCAGCCAGCGCCACAGCCGTCGTGTCCGACCCGCCGCGTCCCAGCGTCGTGATGCGGTTGCGGGGGGATATGCCCTGGAAGCCGGCCAGAACGGCAACCTCACCCTCTTCCATCCGGCGTTTCATTTCATCCACCTGGATGTCCAGAATACGGGCCTTGCCATGAACCTCGCTGGAAAGGACCGGAACCTGCCAGCCTTGCCACGAGCGCGCCTGAATGCCGCGCTTCTGCAGCGCAAGGGCCATCAGGCCCGAAGTGACGTTTTCCCCGCTGGAAACGACAGCATCGTATTCGCGGGCGTCGTGCAGGGGGCTGATCGCGCGGCAATACTCCACCAATTGGTTGGTCACGCCCGACATGGCCGATACGACAACCGCCACCTTATGGCCGCGCGCAACTTCTGCCGCCACCTTTTCGGAAGCGTTTTCAATCTCCTTGATTCCGGCGACGGAAGTGCCGCCAAACTTCAGAACCAACAGGCCCATAACCGCTCTTTTTCAACCTTTTCCTTGTCAGGAATACAGCCAATATCCATACTGTCCCGGACATCAAAACGCAAAGAAAGTTTTCACATGACAGCCCGTGGCAGCGTCGATGAAGCCGAGATTTCCCGCTTTGCCCGGGATTCGGGCCGCTGGTGGGACGAAAACGGCCCTTTCCGGCCCTTGCACAGGCTTAACCCCGCCCGCATCGGCTATATCCGGCGGCAAGCCGAACAACGCTTCGGGCTGGATGGCAAAAGCCTGAAACCTTTCCAAGGTATGACCATGCTGGATATCGGATGCGGAGGCGGGTTGGTTTCAGAACCCCTGACACGCCTCGGTGCCCGGGTGACGGGGATCGATGCCGATGCACAAGCCATCCGCGTAGCTGCCGACCATGCCGAACAATCGGGCCTCAGTATTGATTACCGTAACATCATTTCCGAAGATATCCGGAAGGAGGTGTTCGACATTGTCCTGGCACTTGAAATCATCGAACATGTCTCCAGCCGTGAACAGTTCGTCGCCGATTGTGCCCGCCTGTGTAAATCGGGCGGTCTGGTTATCTTTTCCACGCTTAACCGGACGGGCCGTTCATTCGCACTCGGGATTGTCGCCGCCGAATATGTTTTGGGATGGGTTCCGCGGGGCACGCATGACTGGCGAAAATTCGTCCGTCCGTCGGAACTGTCCCGCATGGCGCTTGGCGCAGGGCTCGTCCCCGCCGATGTGACAGGATTGATGTTTCATCCTCTCAAAAACGAATTTGCACTGTCCAAAACCGATCTGGCGGTTAACTATTTCCTGACAACGGAGAAGAATTCATGAGTACGCTGTTTTTCATCCTGATGCTGGGGGCCATGCTTGCGGTTCTCGGATCTTTCGGTATCGGTATGTATTTCATGAGCCGGCAGGACCAGGAGAGCCGCCTGAAAAGCAATCAATGGATGCGGATCCGCGTTATGATGCAGGGTGTCGCGCTCGCATTGTTCGCTCTTGCCGTCCTGACAAAATAATTTTCCCTCCCTCCCCCTCAGGGAGTGGCTTTAGAGTTGAGCCTCTTACAGTTGAAATCTAAAACGCAAATGCTCTAAAGCCCCTCGATGCGCCGCGGTTTGTTTTTTGCCTGGCTGACATCCGCTTCCCGTAAATAAAGCGGATCCGCCGGGCGCAGCTGGCCCGACCTCCATTGCTCCAGGGCAATCTGCGCCATGATGCAGGGATCGGGCAATATATAGCCTTCCTGCATTGTGGCCGCGCAGGAGCCTGCCTGGGCAAAACGCTCACATGCATCCCCGATCACCGTATCGCCGGATTGCAATCGTTCAACAATACCGGAATGGCTGCAAGCGGCAGGCTCATCCAGTGCCTTGCCGTCAGGCGCAAAAAACTGAACGTAAAAATCTTCTCTTTTGGTCTCCAGGATAACGGTAAAGCGGCTTTTTGCCCTCGGCGCATACTGTCTTGCCAGAGCCTCCGTTGTCGTGATCCCTGTCACCGGGATCCCAAGAGCGACCCCCAGTGCCCGCGCCGCTGAAAGGCCGATACGCAAGCCCGTAAAAGCACCCGGACCTATAGTTACGGCAATCAGCTCAAGCCTGTCATAATCCAGCCTGGCCTTTTCCATGACGCGATCCATCGCCGGGACAAGCTGTTCCGATTGCCCGCGCTGCATGGGCAGAATTTCGGAAAAGCATACTCCTTCTGCATTCATGACAGCCGCAGAACATCCGTTCATGGCCGCATCAAGAGCAAGAATAACTGGCGTATCTATGTCAGACATAAAATGTTTGCATTCACTTCAGAGATAGAAAACAGCCTAACAAGTAAAGCTATAGCAATTATCTGTAAATAGACAGAAGGCATAATTCCTCTGCTGGCCTTTTACGAACGATAGACTATAATAACCGTATGTCCTTCCTTCGTTTTTTTCCGCTGCTGCTGGCGCTGACACTTGCCGCACCGCCTGCCCTGTCGCAAACCGGGCCGACGGAAAATCCGTCGGCGGCGATCTTCGTCTATCATCGCATCGGGGAAGACAGCGACCCCTCCAACAATATCCGCACAGATCAGTTTCTGGAGCATGTGGAAGAATTGCAAACCGGCGGTTACCATGTACTGCCGTTACCCGTCATCGTTGACGCATTGAAAAGCGGCACGCCTCTTCCGGATAAAACCGTCGCCATTACATTTGACGGCGGCCATAAATCCATCCTTGATATGGCCGTTCCGCTGCTTCTGAAAAAAAATATACCGTTCACCGTCTTCGTCGCGACAGGCCAGGCCGACAGTGCACAACCGGATCATCTCGACTGGTCTGATATTCGCCGCCTGGGACGCAGCAAGCTGGTGACGATCGGTCTGCATAGCTCCAATTACATGCACCTCGCCGATACCTCGACTGACGAGATTCTAAGGCAGGTAAATACAGCAAAGGCACGCTACCGCCGTGAACTTGGCCGCGAACCATCATTGTTTGCCTGGCCTTTCGGGGAATACAGCCTGGCCGCCCGCAAGGCGATTGCGCGCAACGGCTTTGCCGCCGCTTTCGGTCAGCAGTCCGGCGTGGCTTATGAAGGGTCGGATATGTTCGCTCTGCCGCGTTTCAGCATGACGGAGCCTTATGGCGATATCGACCGCTTTCGCATGACAGCCGATGCCCTTCCTTTTCCCGTGACGGGCGTTGAGCCTGCGGATCCGCATCTGACATCCGGCGATCCGGTGATCGGCTTTACGGTCGATCCTGCCTTGAAAAGGCGCTTGTCATCCCTGTCCTGTTTCGTTTCAGACCAGGAAGGCCCCGATATCGAAATCGTCGGCGACAACCGTGTGGAAATCCGGCCGAAACACAGTTTCGACTCTCCACGCGTCAGGGTCAATTGCACACTTCCAGTGGCGTCCACGAGTCCCGACGATACAGTGCGCTGGCGCTGGTTCGGATTGCTGATGACCGTTCCGGTGCCTATGCCGGATATTGCGACGGCACCCGATCCCTTGCCATCGGGCGGATGAGACTAAATGCTTTCGACCCGGATCACTTCCGGTACGTAATGCTTCATCATGCTTTCGATACCGGATTTAAGAGTCAGCGTTGAACTGGGGCAGCCCGCGCAGGCTCCCTGCATTTTCAGGTAAACGATCCCGTCCTCGAACCGCACGAAGGTGATATCGCCGCCATCGCGCGCAACGGCAGGCCGCACACGGGTTTCGATTAACTCCCGGATCTGGCGGGCGATGGGATCGTGCAGATCGTCGTTATCGCTCTGCATTTCCAATCCTTCGACCACAGGCAGACCGGTCATCGCATGCTCCATAAGCGCTCCCAGAACATGGGGCTTCAGCAACAGCCACTCCCTCGTATCGTCTTTTGTCACGGACACAAAATCGTGACCGAAAAACACGCCCGTCACGCCATCGATGGACAGAAGACGCTTTGCCAGCGGGGATTTTCCAATCTCTGCAGATAATGTGGTGAATTCCGCCGTCCCCGATGGCATGACGACCTGCCCCGGCAGAAATTTCATGGTCGCGGGATTGGGCGTATCTTCAGTCTGGATAAACATATCGTCCTTCAAGAAGCTTACAGAGATATGGAGTCGATTTTACCGGGGTCCAGATGACCCGGCACGACGACGACCGGAACGCGCAGCCGGCTCAGGCCCTTTCCGGTAAAATAGCTGACCAGCGGTCCCGGCCCAGCCGAGGTGGTGCCACCGCCCAGCATCAGCACACGGATCGTCATGTCTTCATCAATCAATTTAACCAGCGCATCATGGCGGTCGCCCTCCATGATATACAAAACCGGCATTATGCCGTTCAATTCATGGACGTCTTTTGCAACAGACCAGATATATTTCTCCGCCTGCTGCCGGAGTTCGGCGCGCATGATGCTCTCGACGTTCCCCCAGTGCTGGAACTCATCGATTGTCATGACATGAAGGATTCCCAGATGGGCCCGATGGGTTTGCGCCCTGCGCGCAGCATAGCGCAGGGCCACGCGGAATTCCTCCGTTTCATCGGCCAGCACCAGATAAACGCCGCCATCCCCGCGCCTCCCCTGGCGGGACTCGATGATCTCCCCGTCGATAACCGGATGGAACGATGTCATTGAGCCTCCTTAATCCCGCCGCAGCAGATAATGCGCCGCCCATCCCGTCCCGAAAGCCAGGAAAACGGCGGCCAGACCATACAGCAGCGCCCCCTTGTTGGCAAAATTATACAAATCGGCATTAAATCCTACTTGCGCCACGCGCAGCGTCGCCTGTTTCAGGCTCGTAATGCCGCCATCCCGGAACAGGTAAGCATCGATGGTGTAAATTCCCGTCGGAACGTCGGGCGGAAGATAGAAATCGGCCCGGAAAAAATTCCCGTCCAGGAACTTGATCCGGCGGGGTTCGAGCGGAAAAAGCCCGTGCTCCTGCCTGTTGCGGATCAGGACTTCGCGGAAACGATCCACGACGCCCTCCTCTTCCTGACCCGTGTAACGGAACTGCATGTTGGACAGGCCGATTTCATGCCCGGCCAGCACATCCGGTCCGGCAATGCGTTTCAGCGGCCCGCTCATCGCCATATCGTAATAGAGCGGCACATTTTCAAATGTCACCGATTCCCGGTTCATCCAGAGCCCGAGAACCGGCTCCTTCCGGCGCACAGTGACCGAGGCTCCGGGACCGCGCACAACGATGGCAATATCGCCTTTATCGCGGCGGACTCCGAAAAGAGTCAGGCGCTCCCCGTTAAATCCCGCCGTAATGTCCACATGGTCGTCGGTCAAATTGATGTTCAGATCCGGAACGGCCGCCTGTGCGGGCCAGGAGGCAAGCAGCACCAGTGCTATTATAAGAATTTTCCTCATAACGCCACCGAAACGGAATAGACATCGTCCGGCTTGATCAGAAGAGTCCCCGCCAGCTGGAAGCTGACGATCAGGAGCATCAGGGCCAGAAGAATCCGCGCATAAACGCTCTTGATCCTTCTGGCCACCTTCACACCGGCCTGAGCGCCGGCGACTCCTCCGGCGATCAGAATCGCCGCCAGCATCAGATCGACCGTATGGCTGGTAAACGCATGGGCGATCGTGGCAATAATCGACGTCAGCAGAATCTGGAACATCGACGTCCCGGCCACCAGCAACGGCGGCATGCCCAGCAGATAAATCATGGCCGGCACCAGTATAAACCCGCCGCCGACACCCAGAACCGAAACCAGAATACCGCCTACGAACCCGATTCCGGCAGGAAGAAACGCGCTGACATACAGGCGGGAGCGCGGGAAGCGCATCTTGTAGGGCAAGGCCTGAAAGAAGGGATGATGACGCAGCCGTGCCCGTCCCTCCTTCTTTGTCTTTTTCATGGCCGCCATGACGCTTTCGCTCAGCATCAACGTACCCATGGTGCTGAGAAGAATAATGTAAAGGATAGGAATAATAAGATCAGATTGCCCGAAATACTGGATCATCCGAAAGAGCAGGATACCGGCAAATGTCCCGGCAAGGCTTCCGGAAAACATGACCAGCGCCAGCTTGACGTCCACGTTTCCCTTGCGCCAGTGGCTCAGCATGCCGTTCGTGCTGACCGCCACAAGCTGGTTGGCCTGGGTTCCGACCGCCACATCCGGCGGCATGCCCATAAAGATCAGCAAAGGCGTCGTCAGGAAGCCGCCGCCGACACCGAAAACCCCCGATAGAAATCCCACCGCAGCGCCCAGCAACAGGATCGCTTCCGCATGGACGGTCATTTCTGCAATGGGAAGATAGATCAGCATGCGGAGCCCGAAACCGGAAGTCTGAACCCAGAACATACGGCTCGCGGCTTAAAACCGCAATCTTTCTGATTCTTTCAGCCTTTAATCAGGCTTAATAAATGGAAAGCGTCTTGCCGTCCGGATTCTGGAAGCGCATGCGCGGATCTTTGAGGAAATTCCTGTAATTTCCGTTCATGAGCGGCGTCTGGGTATGCTTGAAGTCAACCGAGCTGGCAATAGCCAGAAAATCCTTTTTCCATTCCAGGAACGCCGGAGCATGGGCCGAGCACTCCAGAATATATAGATGGTTATTGAACAAAGACGCGAACATCACGGCGCCCTTCGACATTTGCGCGCCGGGCACGGAATCGACATAACCCGCCTCGGCATAGCCGGCGTAACCAAGACCCAGACCGGCCCCGTCAGCCAGAACGCCCAGTTTCGGGTTCATATACCCGGCCAGATATTTTTCCCAGAACGCCTGGCTGAAGTCGATCTGCTGGATCTCATCGTTATAGCGCTGGGGAAAAATGGAATAGCGCAGATCGTCGCGCACCCTCACGCGGCAGGCCGCATAATCACGGCCCGACGGCGCCATGACGGTCAGCACATCGTCAGGCTGTTCATTGTTCACGATCTTCCAGCTATCCGGATAGGACAGGCTCATACCCGTTTTGGCATCGCTCCAGACATAATAATCAGCCTTTGCCCCGGCGGATATTCCAAAGGCTACAAGTCCTGCAATTGCCAGAATTCTTAAAATTTTCATTCCATAATCCCCAAACTTTTTCTTACTATAAAGTCTGAATCACAAAGATTGCAAAGTAAATAAGGAAATATCAGCATAGCTGAGCAAATTCCTGTGGCGTGCGGCCATGGTTTAGTGCCGCCAGAAGCCCATGATGTCCATGGCATCCTTCAGGACAGGGGCGGCTATTGCCCGCGCTTTTTCTCCACCTGTTGCCAAAATTCTGTCGATTTCCGCTTTATCGTTCAGCAATTCATTCATGCGGGCCGTAATCGGAGCCAGCCTGGCGACCGCCATGTCCGCCAGTTCTGGTTTGAACTGGGAGAAAGATTTTCCAGCAAACTGTGCAATGACTTCCGCTCGCTTCATATCCGCAAGGGCCGCGTAAATCGTGATCAGGTTTAAAGCCTCCGCCCGTCCCTCGAACCCTTCCAGGGTTTCGGGCAACGCATCCGCGTCGGTCCTGGCTTTCCTGATTTTGTTGGCAATGGCGTCCGCATCGTCCGTCAGATTGATCCGCGTCATATCGGATTCCGCCGACTTGCTCATTTTCTGCGTTCCGTCGCGCAGGGACATAACCCGCGCACCTTCTGCCAGAATCTGGGGCTCAGGCTGCGGAAAGAAATCAACGCCATATCGCGTATTAAACGTTGAGGCCAAATCACGCGCGAGTTCCAGATGCTGCTTCTGGTCTTCTCCCACCGGAACATGTGTTGCCTTGTAAATCAGGATATCTGCCGCCATCAGCACCGGATAGGCGAACAGGCCCAGCCCCGCCCGCTCGGCGTTCTTGCCCGCCTTGTCCTTAAACTGGGTCATCCGCTCCAGCTTGCCCATCTGTGCCATCGTGGCCAGCAACCACATCAGCTGCGAATGCTCCGGCACGGACGATTGGGCGAACAGCGTGCATTTCTGTGGGTCGATCCCTGCCGCGATATACGCCGCCGCAATTTCCCGCGTCGCTTCCACCAGCCGATCCCGCTCATAGGGCAGCGTAATAGCGTGCAGGTCCACCACACAGAACAGGCACTCATAATCTTCCCGCTGCAGAGCCACCCAGTTTTTCAGCGCCCCGAGATAATTCCCAAGGTGAAGACGGTTGGTCGGCTGCATGCCGGAAAGAATTCGGCGTTTCATTGGTTTTCCTTTTTATGCATAAAGCAGCCTTTAAGGCTCTTTGCCTGATCTTTAATCAATCTCGTTAACCTCTTCAATCATTTCCGGTTTTTTCCTGCCGCGGCGAGTCAGATATTTTTTCAAGTCCTGAAGGCGCAGAACGCCAAGCATGTGCGCCGTTGTGAAATAGACAAGACCGCCGCCAGAGATCAGAAGGCCCAAAGCGATGAGACGCTGCCATTCCTCCCCGAAAAACCAGTCTGTCATACTTTCGCAAATACCGAACAGAACCAAACCCATGACAGCGGCACAAAGGAATATGCGCGGCACAGTCCGCTTTAACCGGTCATCAAACATCACCGCGGCATTGCCGCGCTGACCGCGCCACAGAAAGAAGCATTGAATCCAGCCTGCCAGCCCCGTTGCAAGAGAAATGCCCGCCACGTCAATGAAGCGCGTCAGAATCAAAGCGACGGCGATATTCACGAGCGCCATCGAGGCCGCAATCCGCACTGGCGTTTTGGTATCCTGCCGTGACCAATAGGCTGAGGAAAAGATCTTCACCCCTACGTAAGCGGGAAGCCCGATCGCAAGACATGCCAGTGCGGGCGACGTCCGCGCCGCATCCTCGGCCGAATATGCGCCTCGCTGGAACAGAACCGTGATCAACTCATGATGCGCGACCATCAGGCCAACCGCAGCGGGAATAGTAAAAAACAGACAATATTCCAGCGCCCGATTGAAGAGATCCCGCGCTTCCCCTTCGTTCCCCGCTGCCAGTGCCTTGGTCAGTAAAGGAAGAAGCGCCGTCCCGACAGCGATCCCGACGACGCCGAGCGGAAGCTGGAACAGGCGTTCGGCGTAATACAGCGCCGAAATGCCGCCCACGGGCAGCAGCGAGGCGATGACGATATCCGCAAACAGATTGATATGGACAATCCCTGCCCCAAGGATACCGGGACCCATCAGCGCGAACAGCCTGCGCACTTCCTCTGTCAGCCGAGGCGGAATGACAGGCAGTCTGATGCCGTATTTTTTCAGATACCACAGCAGCCGTCCCAGCTGGATGACACCAGACGCCGTGACGCTCCACGCCAACGCATGAGCGGGCGACTCAAAAAATCTGTCGCCGAGCAGCATCGCCGCGATCTGTGTCAGGTTAAAGAAGACAGAAGTGGAGGCGAACGGTCCAAACTTTTCGTGCGCATTCAACATTCCCCCTACCAGAGCCGATAAGGACATCAGCAACAGATAGGGAAAGGTGATCCTCGACAATTCCACTGCCAGATCGAACCGATCCGTCCCGGCCTCGAAGCCCGGCGCGATGGCAAACATGATCCAGGGCATGACACAGACAATGATCAGCGTAAAAACGCTCAGGATCGTGGTCATCATGGAAAAGGCCTGCCCCGCGAACCGCGCCGCCGTCTCATCCCCTTCCTGATGGATTTTTTTCGTGTAAATCGGCACAAAAGCCACGCTGAACGCGCCTTCCGCCGTCACGTTGCGGAAAAAATTCGGCAGTTTCAGTGCCACGAAAAACGCATCGGCCAAAGGCCCTGCCCCCAGGAACGAGGCCGTCATGACATCGCGTACGAAACCGGCAATGCGGGACAGTCCCGTCAAGCCGCCGACCGTCGCCATCGCCTTGATCAAACTCATGAAATCCTGCCCAAAAACCCTGGAAATGCTGGCATGCACAAAACTTTCTTGCGCAACAGCTGGTGCCACGCTTAATGTCGCCATCTACTATATCAGTATTTTCCGCATGGGAAGGACCGAATGGAATTGCGTGCCGCGTATTGTCTGAATGCTTTCTTCAAACGACAAAATCCCAACAGGCTCCTCCGCACAGACCTCACCCGCATCGAGACCTCCCGCCAGATCAGGACGGTGACCACACCGGACAACGCGGCAGACGTCCTGGAACGGACAACGGACTTTCCCGTGACCTTCGTCATGGAAGGTGCTGTGCACGATTGTTATAAATGCACGGACAGCACGGCGGACGTTCTGCGGCTGACCTTTGAGGGCAGGCTCGAATCCTCCCGCGCGACCGTTAACGAGGACTTCCTCAAAGGCCTGATCCATTACGACGCTTTGCCAAGACTGCATGGCCCTGATATGGTGGCATTTATCGCAATACTTCGCCGCGCCGGCGGCGTTTGGCAAAATGTCGATTTCATGGAGCATTGCCAGCGGAGTCATGCAGCCTGACCCGGAACAGTACTGGTTTGGAGAACGCCGCGTCGATGCGGCGGCAAAGACGGAGCTGGTCCGTGGCGTCTTCGATTCCGTTGCTTCCCGCTACGACCTGATGAACGATTTGATGTCCGGGGGGCTGCACCGCCTCTGGAAAAACCGGTTCATCAGCACGATACGCCCCCGCCCCGGCCTTGACTACCTGGATGTGGCCGGCGGTACCGGAGATATCGCATTCCGCCTTCGCAAAGCCGTTGGCACCGGAGCCCGGATCACTATCCTCGACCTTGATGAAGCGATGCTGAATGTCGGACGGGGACGCGCGGCAGATAGGGGATGGGTTAAAGACTTTACCTGGCTGAACGGCAATGCCGAAAGCCTTCCTTTTCCGGATGAAAGCTTTGATGTTTATACCATCGCCTTCGGGCTGCGGAATGTCGCCCGCATCGATACGGCCCTGAAGGAAGCCGCCCGGGTCCTGAGACCGGGGGGGCGGTTTTACTGCCTGGAATTCTCCCATGTCGATGAACCGGCGCTGGGCAGGGCCTATGACGCCTATTCCTATAAAATTATCCCCAAAATCGGAAAGGCCGTCGCCAATGACAGGGAAAGTTACCAATATCTCATTGAAAGCATTAGAAAATTCCCAAAAAGAAAGATCCTGGCGAGCCGCATGGAAGCCGCAGGACTGGCACATGCGCGTTTTACCAGTCTGAGCTTCGGGATAGCGGCTATCCACAGCGCCTGGAAGGTATAAGCCCTTCCTTTCGATTTTTCTCTTGCAATCCCGCCTATAATTTTCTAAACAAAAGCAAATCGTTATCCTGCGGTGCTTTTGCCCTGGATGATTTTTGCCACATTTACGGGGACAGATTAATGAGCAACTTTACCAGAAACGTGCTTCCTGCAATCGCCATCATGGCGCTGGGCGTTGGCGGCGCATATGTCGTTTACAACAACTACTTCAGCGACCGCGTATCCTCGGCCTATACCGAGATCGAGCCCGCCGCTGGTGACACGGCCACGACCGATACCACCGCGACCACGGACGAAGCCGCTCCTGCTGAAGGCGAAGCTGCAACAACCGACACGCCTGCTGCCGATGGCGCGGCCACAACGGAAGAGGCCCCTGCGGCCACGGAAACCGACAGCACGGCAACCGAGCCTGCTTTCACCAGCGCTGAAGAGGAAAAAGCGCCTGCCGCTGAAGGCGAAGCCGCTCCCGCAACGGAAGGCGAAGCTCCGGCTGCTGCCACGGAAGAAAAGCCCGCTGAAGAGCCAGCTCACTGAGAGCAGTCTCTCATTCAAAATTCAAAACGCCGCCCTCACGGGGCGGCGTTTTTGTTTACTGAACCTCCCTCTCCCGCAGGGAGAGTTTTTTACACATCAGGCCGCGTGTCGAATTTCGCGCCTTCGATGTTCGCGCCCTTGAAATTCGCGCCTTCAAGCCTGGCGCCGGTAAAATCGGCTTCGCGCAGATCGCAGCCATTGAAATCGGCGTATCCCAGATCGGATGACCGGAAGGATGCCCCACGGAAACGCGCGCCGCTGGCATTGGCGTAACGCATATTGCATCCGGTCAGGTCGGTCGTTGTGGCGTTTTTCTGTCCCCCTGCTTCGAAATACAACGGGCTGAAATCCGCATTGCGAAGATCGGCATGGCTGAACCGCACTTCCCGGAGGCTCGCGGCCCGCAAATCGGCGCTGCGCAGGAGGCAGCTGCGGAAATCGGATTGATCCAGATGGGCACTCTGAAGCTGGATGTCGGTCAGATCCATGCCGCACCAGCGCGCGCCGATGGCCTTCAGGGCCGTCATCTTTTCCCCGGCCAGAGACAGAAGGACACGCAGATCATAGCCGCTCAGATCCAGCTGGCGGCCTTCGCGCCCGACAGTCGCCACCCACGCCCTGTGCTCCTTCACCAGCTTGGCCATCGGCTGGTCCAGCTGCTCCAGCGATTTGCCGACATTGTCATCCGTGATCGAGTTGCTGAGATCGATGCCCATATTCTTGATGTCTTCCAAACGCACGCCCGTCAGAATCGTGGCATGCATATTCGCGCCCATCAACTGCGCGCCGCCGATTTCGGCTTCGGTCATATCGGCACCTTCAAAACGGGCGTTCCGCAAATCCGCGCCTTTCAAAACCGTTTTCGCCATGATGGCATCGGAAAAATCCGCATTGTTCGCCAGCGTGCCGGAAAGAACGGCACCGGTCAGGTTCGCCCCCCGGAAATTTACATTCTGGCCTTTGGTGCTGTAATCGGCCGAAAGGCCACCGGCACGCAAATCGGCTTTTTCAAGATTGGCACCCGCCAGATCAGCGCTTTCGATGCGCGCGCCCCGCATATCGGCACGGACGAAGATCGTCTTGTTCAGGTTCGCGTTGCAGAGATCGCATGCATACAGCGATGCCTCGCGGAAATTCGCGCCTGAAAGATCCATGTCGCGCATGATGCAGCCGCTGAAATCGGCCTGGCGCAGATCTTTGTCCCTCAGGACAAGGCCCGACAAATCCATTTTCCTGAGGATCGCCCTGCGTCCGCCAACGCGCCCTTCCATGAACCGCTTGTGCAGCTCCGCCAGCTCGTCCAGTTGCGCCTGAGACAGCCGGGCGCCTTCCTTTATCTGTTTCCGGGGTTCGTTCATAACATTCGGACGCGATCGTTGCCTTCACTATAATTGACTGAAAAGCCTAAGGAATGTTTAAGCCGGTCAAGGAAAAACCGAAGGAGGGAGAACGGCTCTGAAAAAGGCCGCTGCCTCGGGTGAATCCCATTCCGCATCGCCCATCAAGGTATAGGCGATCTTTCCTTCCGGGGATACCAGCAAACTGGTGGGAATGCCTACGAGATCAAAGGTTTGCCAGAGAAAATGATCCTTGACATAAAAAGCTTCGATTTCCGGCATGTTTTTGTTCACAATCATATAGCTCAGGCCCTTGCCGTTGACCGGCATATCGGAGGATACCAGAACCACTTTGAAATTTTTCATATTTTTTGCCCTGTCCTGAAGAACCTTCAGAGAGGGCATTTCCTTGATGCAGGGGGCACACCACGATGCCCAGAAATTGATCAACCGCCAGGGCTGGTCCTTCCCGAATGCCAAAGATGTTTCCACATCGTCCACACTGTAGATTTTGAATTTCTCAGGGAACGGCTTCTGCTCGGCGGAAAAACCGTCCAGCTTTTTGACAAACGCCTTGACCGGATCCGTTTTCGCCTGAGCCGGGAATGCCATGACAGCCATGACAAGCACGTATTGGATCAGGCGGGAAAGCGTTGTATATGATGGAAGGATGACAAAACGCATTCCTCTATATATCGTCGCGGCCCTGTTCCTGTCCAGTTGCGGCATCAAGCCGGGCAGCGTCGATCCGCCGACCGAGGCGGGGAAAACCGGATATCCGCGCACCTACCCGGATCTTCGCACCGATCCCCCGCCGCCGCCGAACCTGTGACAGGTTTTATCGAGCGGGACGGTTCACTCCATGCCGAATCCGTTCCCCTGACCCGGATCGCGGAGAAGTTCGGCACGCCTTCCTATGTCTACAGCGCAGGAGCCATTCGGGATTCCGTGCAGCGGTTGCAGAAGGCGTTCGCCGCAAAGCTGCCGCAGGACAGCCAACCCCTGATCGCCTTTGCCTGCAAGGCCAACAGCAACCTCGCTGTGCTGCGCCTGATGGGCGGCATGGATCTTGGGACAGACGTGGTTTCCGGCGGGGAAATGCAGCGCGCGCTGAAAGCGGGTATCCCTCCTGAACGCATTGTGTATTCTGGCGTCGGCAAAAGCGCGGCGGAAATCCGGGCAGCTCTTCAGGCGGATATCCTGCAGTTGAACGTCGAATCCGCGCCGGAACTGAAACGGATCGGGCAGATCGCTACGGAACTTGGCAAGCCGGTCCGTGTTGCTCTGCGTTTCAATCCGGACGTGGAAGCGGGAACGCACGCCAAGATCACAACGGGAAAAGATGAGAACAAATTCGGCCTGCCGCGGGATGAGTTGTTTGCGTTCTACCGCGCCGCTGCTGAACATCCCTATCTGAAACCCGTTGGGATCAGTCTTCATATAGGCTCGCAGCTGACAAGCCTGGAGCCTTTCCGTGAAGCGTTCATGCGCACGGCTTCCCTGGCCAGGGATCTGCGCGATGCGGGCCTGCCGCTGGAAAGCCTCGATCTGGGAGGCGGCATCGGGATCGTCTATCAAAACGAACAGTCGCCCTGTCTCGATACCTATGCGGAGATCGTGCGCGACATCATTCATCCGCTCAACGTCCAGATCATTCTGGAGCCGGGAAGGCTGCTGGTCGGTGAGGCCGGCGTGCTGCTGACCAGAGTCGAATACGTCAAGCGCGGCAAAAGCCGGCGTTACGTCATCCTTGATGCCGGCATGGGCGATCTGATGCGGCCCGCCCTTTATGACGCATGGCACCCGATCCGCCCCGTCCGGCACGACAGCGGCGCTCCGGTCAGCCCGTGCGACATCGTCGGCCCGGTCTGCGAAACGGGCGATACCTTTGCCGTCAACCGTCCCCTGCCGGAAGTCGACGAAGGCGATCTGATCGCCATCATGGCGGCGGGCGCCTATGGCTTTGTGATGGCCTCCAATTACAATACCCGTCCCCTGCCCGCCGAGATCATGGTGGATGGCACGGAAACAAGGATCATTCGACGCCGGCAGAGCCTTCAGGATATACTGGAGGCGGAAACGGCAGCATAACCATGGATCCGCTGAACCAGCATCATATCTCGCTGATGGGCAGGCTTAGAAGAACGCGGCATGGCGCGTTCGCCGTGCTGCTTGCCGAAAATTTCTCAGGAGCTTTCTGGCGGATCATCGTCTGGTTCTGCCTTTTCGCAGGGATCTGGATGCTGCAGATTCCGCAATTCTTCGGCGTGGCCGGGCCTGCCGTTGCATTGGCGCTCTTTCTGGCGGGTCTGGGATATTACGGATGGCGGGATGCCAGAACCTTTCGCCTGCCTAACCGCTTTGCCATCGACCGGCGCCTGGAACAGGCCGGGCATATACGCCACAGACCGCTGGCCGCGCTGGAGGACAAGCTTTCCGCCGCGCGCCAGCCTGAAACCGTCGCCCTGTGGAAGCTGAACCAGGAAAACGCGATCGGCCATATCGGCAAGCTCCGCCTTCCAAGGCCGCGCCCTGTTCTGGCGGCGCTGGACCGGAACGCCTTCCGTATGCTCGCCATCCTGATCGCCGTCGTCGGCTTTATCTTTGCGGGACCGCAAGCCCTGCCGCGCGTGAAGCAGGGGATGTTTCCCTATATCTTCCGTCATCAGGAAACGGCGGCTTCCGATATCAGCCTGCGCATTACGCCCCCCGCCTACACCAGGCAGCAGACCATTGTCATCCAGGACGGCAGACTGGACAAACCGCTGCAGATCCCGGAAGGCAGCATGCTGAAGGCGCATGCCGGACCCGGCTGGGGAACACCTGACCTGACCATGGGAAAAACATCCCGGACATTCCGCAGGCTGGAGAACGGCAACTGGACTCTTGAGACCGTTGTCACACCGGGGGACAGGATTGTCGTCCATCGCCTGTTCATGAAACGGGCGGATATCGCTTACGACTATGTCATCGACCGGAAGCCGGAAATCGCCGTCAAGGGCGGCCCGGAAAAACTGCCGAAGGGCCAATGGCAGTTCGACACGACCCTGAAAGATGATTACGGCGTGACATCCCTGATCCTGCATATGTCTCTCGATCCGCAAACAAAAGATGCGCCTCTTGGCAAACCTGTGAACGACTCCCGCCCGGTCATGACGCAGCCGGGAACCGCCACGGCCATGAAACCGGTGTACGACATGACCTGGCACAACTGGGCCGGCCTGCCCGTGATCGTCACGCTGGAAGCGCGCGACCACAAAGGGCAGTCAGCCGTTACGCCGCCGATGAAACTGACTCTGCCCGAACGCCCGTTCCGTCATCCGGTGGCGCAGGCGATCATCGGCCTGCGCAAGCGCCTGGCCTGGACGCCCGAAGCCTCGGCCCTCAACGTGGCCTTTTCGCTCCAGGACATTCTGGGCAAGCCGGACTGCTATCAGGGCGATATCGTCGTATTCCTGACCCTGCGCGCCGCGGCCAGCAGGCTGATGTATGACCCGGCGGTCAAAACCGCCGAAGCCGTCATCCCCCTGCTCTGGGACATCGCATTGAAGATTGAGGACGGCGATGTCTCGATCGCCGCGCGGAATTTCCGGGAGGCGCAGCAGGAACTGCAGAAACTCCTGAACGATCCCAAGGCGACGCCGGAACAGATCGCCACGGCCATGGAAAAGCTGCGCCAAACCATGGCGCAATACCTGATGGAATCCTTCCGCGAAATGCAGAAGCGCATAGCGGAAAACGGCATCGAGCCGATGAGCCCCGATGAATTGACCAAAATCATGAAGCCGGAAGACATTCAGGCCTTCCTCGACCAGTTGCAGGCGCAGGCCCTCACCGGCGACAAGGACGCCGCGCGGAAGATGCTGGAGCAGCTGGAAAACCTGACCAATATGATGGACCCATCCATGGCGAAGGAAATGCCCAAGGACATGCAGCAGATGCAAAAAGCCTATCAGGAACTGCGCAAGCTGAAGGACGAGCAGCAGGCCCTGATGGAACAGACGAAAAAGAAACAAAGCCAGCAGAAAGGCAATGGCAGCTGCAAGAACGAGGGCGACGCACAGGAATCGCTGCAGGGCCGCCTCGAACAGATTATGCCGGAGGTGGATGAGGCCACCGGTTCGATCCCGCAATCGATGCAGGACGCCGACAAGGGCATGCGCGAATCCGCCACGGCGCTGCGCAAGGACGACGCGCAGGGATCTCTGCCGCACCAGCAGACCGTGATCGACAAGCTGCAGCAGGGCCAGCAGGAGATGTCGGAAAAAATGAAGGAGCGCATGAAACAAATGATGATGATGGCCTTCGGCTCCGGCAACACCGACCCGATGGGGCGGCCGCAGGATGGCCCGGGCCAGTCCATGTTCTCAGGCTCCACCGTCAAGATCCCCGACGAGGCGGAACGCCGCCGCGTCCAGGAAATCCTGAAAACCCTCCGCCAGAGATCAGGCGAACTCAACCGCCCGGATTACGAACTGGAATACTATCGCAGGCTGATGCGGCAGTTTTGATTCATTATATCTCCCTCCCCCCAAGGGGGAGGGCCGGGGTGGGGGTTCACAGACTGCTGGACTTGTGCTTAAAGCCCTCAGTTTGTAAACCCTCCCCAACCCCTCCCTCAGGGAGGGGCTTTAGAAGAGAGAACTACTGTTATAAATTCATACAACTATCTGATTGTACGTTATAATATCGGCTTCAACAGTTCGTTCCGCGATTTTTCAATGACAAGGCCTTAATAGTCTGTTTGACGGTTTTTTTGCTTCCGGGATGGATAGATATGCGTTTAAACCCTGACATCCCGGCCATGGGTTCTCCTTCTTCGCGGAAAATGACAGCGCCGTCTAAACAATCAAAGCCAATATAATCAAAATATATGCTTTTATTCCTATAAAATCAAGCCGGAATATGATTGCCCAGCCTAGGGCCAACACGCACGGGCTCAATACGGATCGCCAGACCGGTTTTGTCGTCGGTTACGATGAACGTGCCGCAGAGCGTTCCCTCCCCCTCCGCCGGCTGCATTTTTTCGGTGGGCATTTTGCGGGTGAAGCGCAGGACGGGGATGTCCTTGCGGACGCCGATCACACTGTCGTAATCGCCCGTCATGCCTGCGTCGGTCTGGTAGGCCGTGCCGCCGGGAAGAATTTGCGCGTCCGCCGTGGGAACGTGCGTGTGCGTGCCGACGACGGCGGAGACGCGGCCATCCAGATAATGCGCCATCGCCATTTTTTCGCTGCTGGCCTCGGCATGAATATCGACGAAGATCGCGTTCAGCCCCGCGCCCAGGCGATTGGTTTTAAGGATATCCTGCACGGCGGCGAAAGGATCATCGAGCGCGTCCATGAACAGGCGGCCCATGACGTTCATCACCAGAATGCGAAGCGGCCCGGCGTTAAACGTATTGAATCCCCTGCCCGGCGTCCCTTTGGGGAAATTCATGGGACGCAGCAGCTTCGGGTCCTGATCGATGGTCAGGATGATTTCGCGCTGGTCCCAGACATGGTTGCCGGTCGTGATGCAGTCGACCCCGGCGGCATAGAGTTCTTCGCAGATTTTTTTCGTCAGGCCGACACCGTGCGCGGCGTTTTCCGCATTGCAGATAACGAAATCGGTTTTCAGCCTTTCACGCAGCGGCGGCAGATGCGCCAGAACCGCATCCCGCCCGGACCGGCCCATGACGTCGCCGATGAAGAGGATGCGCATAAAGGATTATAGCCTAAAACGACCCAGGCTGATTTTCGCCTTACCGGCAAGATATTTGGCTAATCCTCTTACGGCAGGCGTAAATGCCTGCCGACATAACCCCGGCACCATATGCAATGCGTCCAAGGAAGGCGCAAATTGCACTCTTGTTACAGTGCCGTCTGGCCTAATACCGCAATGAAATGCCAAATCAACCACATCATTGACCCGCGCCCATGCATCGTTCAAATCCGCGACGCCTCTTTTTAATTCTCTATGGCCAAAAGAAATCTTTTCAGCAGCCGCCAGCATTCCTGGACCCACCGTTGTGCCATAATTTGGCGGCACAGAGTGTTCATGCACCCCGGCAACAAGATAGTTCACTTCTGTCATTATAAGCTCCCTCTGTCACTCCTAGAAAAAGCGCACCCGATCCTGGGTTACAATTCCATCCAGTTTCTGATCATGATCCTCAACCGGTAAATTGTATAGCACAGCCTGCTGTGAAAAGCCAAGACCTATTGCGATAATATTTTTATTTTCCCTTAAAAATCCAAGGGTTGCATCATAATGACCGCCGCCATAGCCCAGGCGGTTTCCCTTTCGGTCGAAAGCCAGCAGCGGGACCACGACGATATCGGGATCGACCCACATGGTCCTTTCATCATCGGCGGGCTGCATGACATTGAACGGTCCGGGGATCAGAGAATCTTCTTCCTTCCACCGGGCGAACTTCATGACGCGGGTACCGGGCCGCATGACCGGCAGGGCGCATGGCACATCCGCTTTCAGCAAACGGTCGATCAAAGCGGATGTATCGAATTCCCGGCCTTTTGGCCAGTACAGGGCGACCGTTTTGTCCGGCGTGGGTTTGACGGCCTCGAAAAACAGATCCGCCGCGCGTTCTGCATCGTCCGCGCCCGGCACGATCAGATCGCGGGCGCGGATGGCTTCCCGCCGCAAATCGCTTTTATCGGTCACGAAGGAAATCCATATGGGCGCCGCCTGAGCCGTATCCGCGTGTATCCGCATCTGGCCCAATTACCAGGTGGGCGCCATATACCGGCCGCGAGCGGCAAAACACTCGAAACCGGCAGGGACAGCTCCCGATGCGAAACGCATAGGCCCGAGGGATAAGTCGTCTTACGCACTCCGCAGCAGACCCATATGGTCTGGAAGATATAGAGCAAGTGCCAGGTTTCAGCAAGTTTTAGTCGTGAGTCGTGAGTTGGGAGTCGTGAGTAAAGAGTTCATACCTCACGACTCCCAACTCACGACTCACGACTTTTAACCTTTACCCCAGCGCGACAAGCCGCTATTTCATAAATATGGAGAATACCCTGCATACGAAAGTCCTGATCATCGGCGCGGGCCCGGCGGGCTATACCGCCGCCATTTATGCCGCCCGCGCGAATCTGGGGCCGATCCAGGTCCTGGGCCTGCAGCCGGGCGGGCAGCTGATGATCACCACCGACGTCGAAAACTATCCCGGATTTGCCAATGTGATCCAGGGCCCCTGGCTGATGGACCAGATGAAGGCGCAGGCCGAGCATGTCGGCACGAAGATGGTGCATGACGTCATTACCTCCGTCGATTTCAGCAAGAGGCCGTATGTCTGCACCAGCGATTCAGGCAAAAAATACAGCGCCGACACGCTGATCATCGCCACCGGGGCGAAGGCCCGCTGGCTGGGGCTTGAGGGCGAGAAGACCTTCGCGGGCAAGGGCGTTTCCGCCTGCGCCACCTGCGACGGCTTTTTCTTCCGGGGCAAGAACGTCGCCATCGTCGGCGGCGGCAACACGGCGGTCGAGGAAGCCCTGTTCCTGACCAATTTCTGCAACAAGGTGACGCTGATCCACCGCCGCGACACGCTGCGCGCCGAACGCATCATGCAGGACCGCCTGTTTAAAAATCCCAAGATGGATTTCATCTGGGATTCCGCGGTCGAGGAAATCCTGGGCACGGAAACCGGCGTGACCGGGCTGTCGCTGAAAAACCTTAAAACCGGCAAGACGTCGCAGATCGACGTGGACGGCCTGTTCGTCGCCATCGGCCATACGCCCGCGACCGAACTCTTCAAGAGCGCGCTGGAACTGGATGAGCACGGTTATATCGTCACCGCCCCGGACTCGACCGCGACCAACATTCCAGGCATTTTCGCGGCCGGCGACGTCAGGGACAAGATCTACCGGCAGGCCGTCACCGCCGCCGGGATGGGCTGCATGGCCGCCCTGGAAGCCGACCGCTTCCTCGCCATGCATGAAGCCGGCGGCAATGCCGCGGCGGCGGAATGAATATTCTTCCCTCTCCCAGGGGGAGAGGGTTGCGAAGTCTTAATGGAGCGTAGCGTAATTTAGACGAAGCTGGGTGAGGGGTTGCACTGTTGCCGGTTTGTAGAATGAGCAAAACGCCTTCGGCTTGTACACCCTCTCCGCTGCGCTCCGTAAGCCTCGCGCCTCTCCCTTAGGGAGAGGTAGATTCGATTGCCACAAGGAGACTTTGTAAATGGATTGGGACAAACTGCGTATTTTTCATGCTGTGGCCGAAGCGGGCAGTTTCACCCATGCCGGTGAATCGCTGAACCTGAGCCAGTCCGCCGTGTCGCGGCAGATCAGCACGCTGGAGGAGTCGCTGGGCGTCACGCTGTTTCACCGGCACGCGCGCGGCCTTCTTCTGACCGAACAGGGCGAGTTGCTGCAAAAGGCCGCCAAGGATATTTTCGGCAAGCTGGCCATGATCGAGGGACAGCTGGTGGATTCCAAGCAACTGCCCGAAGGCCCCCTCCGCATCACGACCACGGAATTCATCGGATCGACCTGGCTGGCGCCGCATCTCGATATGCTGCGGAACAGGCACCCCAACATCCAGCTGACCATGCTTCTGGACGACCGGGTGCTGAACCTTGGCATGCGCGAGGCCGACGCCGCGATCCGCCTTTACAAGCCGGAGCAGCCCGACCTGATCCAGCGGCAGCTGGCGACGATCAATTTCCACATCTATGCGTCGAAATCCTATCTCAAGCAGCATGGAAAACCGAAAGAGGCGAAGGAGCTGCAGAAGCACACGCTGATCGGCTATCCGGAGAACACCCCTCTGCCCTTCTCCGACCCGAACTGGCTTTTCCGCATTGCCGGCGTCGATCCGGAGGAAAACTTCAAACTGCTGATGATGAATTCCATGTACGCCATGCACGAGGCCGTGCTGGGCGGCGCCGGGCTGGCCATGCTGCCCGATTACATCGTCAAGAACGACCGGGACGTCGAGGCCGTTCTGCCCGATCTGCAGCCCCCGGGGGTCGATATGTACTTCGTTTACCCCGAGGAACGCCGGCATTCCCAGCGCATACGGATCTTCAGGGACTTTCTGCTGGACCTGGTCGGCAAGACCGACTTTTGATTGCGCCGGCTTCGCTATGCGTATCAAGACCTGCATATTATGCATACCTGACGCGCCGATTTGATTCTGGCGGCGCAGCATGAGTGGATATATAAACGTTTCTATCAACGCTCTGGCGTTGATGGGATCTTTCCCAAGGTCCTACGTCTCCCAGACGTGAAACCTCCCTGTTCAACTCGCCGGATCATGGTTTCCATGGTCCGGATTTTTTTTGTCTTAGTTGCGAGTTGCCAGTTTTGAGTTGCGAGTTATAGTAGGGAAAATGGGGACAAGCCACCTGGATTTAATCGTTTACAAGCGTGCTTTCGATACGGCACTGGAACTTCACCAATTCAGTCTTTCTCTTCCAAAAACCGAACAGTACGCAATGGCTGACCAGATAAGGCGCGCAAGCAAGGCTATATGTGCCAATATCGCCGAAGGCCACGCCAAAAGCCATTTTTCCCGGGCTGAATTCGGCAGATTCCTAAAAATGGCCGCAGGATCAAGTGAAGAAATAAGAGTCTGGCTGAGTTTTTGCCTTGCTCTGGACTATCTTCAAAATGAACAATGGCGCAAGTGGGATATGACATATAATGAAATCAGCAAAATGCTGAATGGACTGATCCGTGCCCTTTAACTCGCAACTCGCAACTCGCAACTCAAAAATATCAATCGCTCTCTTCAACTACGGCGGCGGCATGCGCGGGCTGATCCCGGCGCATATCATGGCGCGCATCGAGGAGAAGACCGGCCTGCACATGGCGGATATGGTCGATATCTTCAGCGGCCCATCGACCGGGGCGATCCTTAACGCCGCCCTGAACGTGCGCCAGGTCGAGCAGCCTTCGAAACCCCGGTTCCGCGCCCGGAACATGGTGCAGTTTTACGAACGCGAAGGCGAACGCATCTTTCCGCCGGATCAGTACAGGGAACTGCGCGGCATCATCCATGATTTCAATAACAGGACCCTGAAACTGAACCAGCTGAACGCGCTGGTACGGCAAGGACATTACGACCCCAGTCACCTTTCCCGTTCGCTGAAGGCGCTTTATGGCGATGCGCGCCTGGCCAGCTCCCTGCGCAGCCTGATCATTCCCTGCTACAACATCGACGGGGGGCTGATCGATGTCGTGCATGAAGCCAATGAAACCGGCGAATCCCCCGTCCATACGAAAAACAACATCACCGACCGGGGCGGCCATGCGATCTGGCTCAAAAACATCAAAACAGGCTGGCCCCAGGGCGAGGAACGCCGGACTCCCGACGTATCGCTCTATGACGCGGTCATGGCCAGCTGCGCCGCGCCCACCTATTTCCCATGCCACCACTTCAGCATGAAACGGCACGGGCGCGACAGGGCGGAATACGTTTCAGCCATCGACGGCAATATGTTCGACAATCCCTGCATCAGCTATCTGGGCGCCATCCGGCCACATGTGCCGCTCAATCACAAGCTGCTGATGATCGTGCTGGGGACGGGCTTCACCAACCGTTCGATCAAGCGCGACGAATGGAACCGGTACGGCTCCCTGGGCGTCGTGGACCCGGTGAACGACCTGCCGCTGATCAATATTTTCTTTCACGCGCCCGAGTCCGCCCTGATGGAAGTCTTCGCCGAGGAGATGGGCGAAAATCTCTGCATTTTCAACCGGCACATGAACGACACGTCCGATCCCTCCATCCCCAGTCTTCAGATCGACGACGCCAGCCCCGACAACCTGCGCCGCCTGCGCAATTTCTCGGAGGCGCTTATGGAGGAAAACGCGGCCCAGCTGGATAAAATCTGCCATATTCTCTCTATCCGGCGCGATCAGCGGCAAAGAGAGGAAGAAAGCCTGATCGGTCAGACTAAAAAATTCCTCGGGTTTTTCAAAGGCCTGCAGAAAACCGACCGCACCTCGGTCGCCGACCACGAAGCCGATCAATAAGTGCACTGCACAATATGAAAACAGCTGACATGGCCGTTTTTTTGATCTAGCTTCTTTAGAGCGTAGCTCTAAAAAGAAAAATAAAAATGGCTTTCGGGAATGGGAAAAAGGCTCGGCCCAGCCTTGCTGATGGGTTGAACAAAAACATCTTTGTTCTTTATATGCCAGGGTCGGGAGTTCTCAATATAATTCCTGCAATGATCGCGCGCCGGATGGAAGAACTGACGCGCAGACCGCTTATACAAACAATCCATATTTTCGAAGCATCATCGGGAGGAGGTATTCTTACCGGCGGACTGAACGTCCCCGGCCTATCGGCGAAGGATGGCCTTAAGCTATACAACTACAACGCACAACATTTTTTACCGTCCATTCCCGGCAGGGAGAGAAACCTGCTGATTAAAAACGGAATTAATGCTCTTGCGCATCAATTCGGCATCGATCCCCTGCAAGCGAATGAAATAAAAATACGAAACATCAGAACCATTTGCGGAATGCTCCAGCAGCATGGCTGCGAATCCGTATATATTGATACGATCAGGGACAGTAGCGTCAAACGTTGGCTATGCGCCAACGATATTCGCCAGGCAAGTTATTGCTGCCGTGTTTTAGCCGCAAGACATCCTGAAATAACAAAAGAATTGCGCGCTTTGCAAAGAAACATATATGGGCGCCGAGTTCACTCAACAGTCAATTGCCTGTTTAGAAGGGCTGCATTGTACACTGTCGGTTACATCAATAAAAAGATAGGCCCCAATCTTTTTCTTAATACGGATTACGCACGCTCCCTTTATGAAGGATTATTTGGCGACCGCCGCATGTCCGACTGTCTTCGCACGACCTTTATTTATGCGCGGGATGTGAAAACAGGCGAGCCTGTTCCCTTCTATTGCAAAAAAAATCTACTGGACGCACCGGGAGGAGAAACTCTTGAATCTTCGCCTAAAAATCCTTTGTTGCGCGATGCAATATTTGCAAGCACTTCCCACCCCTTTGGATTTACCCCCTACCGTACCGAAGATGGGGACTGGTTTGATGACTGGGCGTCTCTTCATGTTCCGTTTGCTTCAGTGGAGTATGCCTTAAGCCAGAGACCGCCGGGCTTTGGCGTAAAGCTCATCATCCTGCACTGCGGGCTGCTAACCCGTCCGCATGATTCCATAGAGGAAATCATCAAGAATCATCGTGAAACAGGTATCCTAGGAAGTCTTATGCGCGGAGAACTCCTTAACCACGCCAACCGCTATGTCATGGGCCTCGCACGGTTGAAAGAAAGACTTGGGCCCGAGAATGTCATAGAGATTGTTCCGCGCCTTTATCCAGAACGCTACGATGAATGCGAAGATGATTTCCCGTCCCATAATCTCTTGGATTCAAGCAAAAAAAACAGAAGGCGCGCTATACGGCAAGGCCGCAGAACCGTTAATGAGTACGATCCCATTCTGTGCGAACTTGCGCAGTTACAAATTGACACCTGTTTTGCGACCGGCCATATGACACTCGATGATTACATCGAAACAACACTTCACATCGGCATTAAGGATCCAACTGAATTTCGGAAACCTGCAATATCAATAGCTGATAGGCCTTCCAGGTGGACCGCGCTTTATAATGCCGCGGGGCGCCTTATATGGTCGCAGACAGCCGGTTCAGGCGTAGCAGACGCTTCTTTAAAAGACGTGCCTCATCCGCATTAGGCCGCCGCTCTTTTTTTTAGTGTACCGCAGGCTTTTTGAATGCGCTTGCAGGCTTCTTCCAACGCTTCTGTCGATGTTGCATACGAGATGCGGAAATAAGGCGACAAACCAAAGGCCGCGCCCTGCACCGCCGCGACGCCTTCGCTTTCCAGCAGATAGGTGACAAAGTCGGAATCGGTTTCGAGGATCTTGCCGTCGGGAGTCTCGCGGCCGATCACGCCCGCGCAGGACGGATAGACATAGAACGCGCCCTCGGGACGGTGGCAGGATATGCCGTCCGCCTGGTTCAGCATGGACACGACCAGATCGCGGCGCTCCTGATACACCCGTCGCCATTCTTTCAGGAACGACGTATCGCCATTCAGCGCGGCCACGGCGGCGGCCTGGGAGATCGAGCAAGGGTTCGACGTGCTGTGGCTTTGCACGCCCGCGATAGCCTTGATCAGTTCCTTCGGGCCGCCCGCGTAACCGATCCGCCAGCCCGTCATGGCATAGGCTTTCGACACGCCGTTGACGGTCAGCGTCCGGTCATACAGGCCGGGCTCGACCTCGGCGGGCGTCACGAATTTGAAGTCGTCATAGACCAGATGCTCGTACATGTCGTCGGTCATTACCCAGACATGCTTGTGCTTCATCAGCACGTCGGTCAGCGCCTTCATTTCATCGCGCGTATACCCTGCCCCGGTCGGGTTCGACGGGGAGTTGAGGATCAGCCATTTCGTCTTCGGCGTGATCGCCTTCTCCAGATCCTGCGGCTGCAGCTTGAAACCATGTTTCTCAGGGCAGGCCACGAAGACGGGCGTGCCCTCGGCCAGGATCGTCATATCGGGATAGGACACCCAGTATGGCGCCGGAATAATGACCTCATCGCCGGGGTTCAGCGTGGCCATCAGGGCGTTGTACAGCACCTGCTTGCCGCCCGTGCCGACCGTGATCTGGTCCGGCTTGTACTCCAGCCCGTTCTCCCGCCTGAACTTTTCGCAGATCGCTTTTTTCAGCGCGGGCGTGCCGTCCACGGCGGTGTATTTCGTCTGGCCCGCCTTCATGGCGGCGGCGGCGGCATCCTTGATGAAATCCGGCGTGTCGAAATCCGGCTCGCCAGCGCCCAGCCCGATCACATCGCGGCCCGCGGCTTTCAATTCCTGCGCCTTGGTCGTGACGGCAATCGTCAGCGACGGTTTGATGCGGTTCAGGCGGTCGGCGAGTATGGACATGGCTTGTTTTCCTCCGCCCGCATACAAGCATATATTTTTCAGGGATTTCCAGTAGAAAATGCGTGTTTTGGCCTTCCCTCTCCCAAGGGGAGAGGGTTGCGAAGTCTTGGTGGAGCGCAGCGGAACCTAGACGGAGCTGGGTGAGGGGTGTGGCTAAGAGTTCTGCGCATTCGAGTCCCCTCACCCGAAACGCCTGAAGGAGGCGTTTCGACCTCTCCCGAGGGAGAGGTAAAGATCAGAAGGCGTCCGGACGGATCAAAGGCCGGACAGCGTCCGGATCGAAGCCATCCGTTTTGGAAAAATCCAAGCCGTTTTCAGCGCACCAGGCGGCCAGGGGCTGCAAAACCGGGTGGCGCAACCCCTCGCGCAGGTAATACGCGGTTTGGGGGATATATTGCAGATACTGTGTCCGTCCGTCCCGCACAGCCAGACGGATGAACTGGCCGATGACCCGGCAATGGAACTGCGTTGCCAGGACACGGTACCAGTCGGCGAAAATCTTCCCGTCATCGGGATTCAGACCGCCGCAGTAACGCGCGAACATGGCCGTACGCAGGGCGGCGGGCACATCGACGCGGGCGTTTTCCAGCAGATTGGCCAGATCGTAGGGCAGCGGCCCGCGCATTGCCCCCTGAAAATCCAGAACGCCGCAACGCGCCAAGCCCTCTTCACCCGGCAGGAACATCAGATTGCCGAGATGGAAATCGACATGCAGAAAGCCGCGGGGGCAAGGCGGCAGGGATTTTTCGATGGCGTCCCATGTCCGAAGACAGGATTCAACCGTTCCATCCTCAACGGCCCTGCCCGTATAGGCCGGCATATACCAGTCGACCAGACGGCGGCGCGCCATATGGACATGGCTGGCGTAATAATCCGGCAAGGCGAGCGCCGTGGCGTCCAGGCCGCGCAGATGGATCAACACGTCCGTTGCCAGCGTATACAGATCGGATGGGTCACGGCCCTCCGCCTCCGCGCGCGTGAAGGACAGATCGCCGAAATCCTCCAGCAGGGCGTAACCGTTTACCGCGTCCGCTTCATAGACGGCGGGCGTGCGCACCCCGCGCTCGCGCAGCCAGGCGCCGATGCGAAGATAATCCCTCAGCCTGTGCCCCGGCGTTGCGATCACCTCGTTATCCGGGACGGATTCCATCAGGATGACCGTCTTCTTCCCATCGGCCAGGCGGAAATAGCGGCGGAAAGCCATATCCTCGCCGATGGGCTGCACCGCCGCGCAGCGCCAGCCGCAGCCTTCAAGAAACGACGAGCGCAAGGGACGGCGCGAATCCAGCCATTCCCGGACAGTCGAAGGCGTGAGAGGAACAGACAAGGCGGCAGACTTCACGGTTAGAAGTCGCTTTTCTTCTTTTTGCCTTTGGCGAGGCTTTTCATGGCGTCAATATGGCTTTGGGAAGCCTGTTTGCGGCCCGGCGAAGGGGCAGACATTTCCTGGCCGAACATGGGATTATTCGTGCTGGACAGCGCTTTCAGGATTTCCCGGCCAAAGGTTTCCGGGCCCATGTTGAGGGATTCGGGGATGTCGGGAATGGCCGCTTCGTCCTCTTCCGTCTCCTGCCGGTTGATCACGCGGTTAACCGCATAGGCGACGATTCCGGTAAGGTGCGGGCGGGTCAGGGCCTGAAGAAGCTTGGGATCCTCGAACGTCCACGCCATGACCTGCTGCCGCGCCCTGGTGGCGTTGCCCTTCGCATTCTTCAGGGCTTCCCGGATCCGGCTTTCGGCGTATTCACGGCTCATGCTTTCGGCTCCCGCGGGCCGTGACAGAGATTATCAGATGCCCATACCCGGGCCAAAGTCTCTTCTTTTAGGGCCAGAAAGAACCGCATCACCTATCTTGAGAGCAGCACTGCCAATTTCCATCTGGGCCAGAACGCTGCCAAGAGGGCCCAAACCCTTCCATGCATTTGCTGACAATCCTAACAACGACCCACCGATGAGCGCCCGCCCGAAAAGAGCGTCCAGTTCTATACCCTCAACAGGTTGCGGCATATCAGACATTATAATCTCCCACTCTATTCATAGTCCTGACTTATAAACGAGACCTGAAAGCCCTCTACAGGCTTGCCGTCCTGGACCTGGACGACGAGGATCCGGCTTAGGCCCTTCAGAAGTCCATTTGCCTCCGGTTTGACCTGAACACTGGTAGTATACTCCTCGCCTTCCTGGCTTACAATCCTGATCCCGCTTCCCTTGGAATATTCCACCCAATAAGGCCTGAAGCCCAGCGGTTCGCTGTGGATCAGCATGGCTTCATTCTTGTTGTTTATAGTTATGACCATTCCCATGGTGTTTTGTAGCAGATTGGGTTTCTATCCAACAGTTTTTTATCCTGCGTCATCCCGGTGAAGGCCATATCCGGTTCCCGTTGCGGCACCGTCCCCTATCACCCACGCAGTGGGGGAGAGGGACAGGGAGAGGGGGATCTCTGGAAAGGCATGAAACCGGTCAGTTCCGCACTCTGCCCAAAGTCCCCCTCTCCCCAACCCTCTCCCCCATGAAGAATGGGGGAGAGGGAATGGTGACTCTAGGCTGATTGCGGATAGTCTTTTATGAAACCAGACCGGCCAGATCGCGCATGATGGATCTGACGCCTTTCACCCTCTGCTCCGCCTGATACCATTCGCGGGCGGCGACGAGTTTCTGGTCGGGGCGGAGTTTGACCGTGCCGGATTTTTCCTGAATCCATTTCATCAGGCCGGCAATGTTCGACGGAGAGTCCTTATAGAAACCGATGACGGCGCCTTTCGGCCCGGCCTCCACCTTGTCCACACCCGCCGTTTTGCAAAGCTGCTTGATCTCGACGATCTGGAGCAGGTTTTCCACCTCATCGGGTACGGGGCCGAAACGGTCGATCAGTTCGGCGGCAAAGCCTTCGATATCGTTCCTGCCTTCCAGATCCGACAAACGGCGGTACAGGCTCATCCGCACGTTCAGATCCTCGACATAATGGTCAGGAATAAGCACGGACGTGCCGAGATTGATGACAGGCGACCATTGGTCGGGAATAGACTCACCCTCGAAATCGAGACCATGACGCGCGGCGGCCACCGCCTCCTCCAGCATCTGCTGGTACAGTTCGACGCCGATCTCCCGGATATGGCCGGACTGTTCCTCGCCCAGCAGATTGCCCGCGCCACGAATATCCATGTCGTGGCTGGCCAGCTGGAACCCCGCCCCCAGCGTATCCAGCGTTTCCATGACCTCCAGCCGCTTCCGGGCCTGATCCGTCAGAACGCGTTTCGGCTCGTAGGTCAGATAGGCATAGGCGCGGACTTTCGACCGGCCGATCCGTCCCCTGATCTGATAAAGCTGCGCCAGGCCGAACATATCGGCGCGATGGACGACCATGGTGTTGGCCGTGGGAATGTCGATACCGTTCTCGATGATATTGGTGGCCAGCAGGACATCGTACTGCCCGTCATAAAAGGCCGTCATGCGGTCTTCCAGTTCCTGCGCCGACATCTGGCCGTGCGCAGCGATGACCTTTACCTCCGGCACCAGTTCCTTCAGCGTGTCCTCGACCTCCCGGATGTCGCTGATGCGCGGACAGACATAGAAGCTTTGCCCGCCCCGGTAATGCTCCCGCAGGATCGCTTCGCGGATCACCAGCGGATCGAACGGCAGGATAAAGGTACGGATGGCCAGGCGGTCGACGGGCGGCGTGGCGATGATCGACATATCGCGCACGCCGGTCAGCGCCATCTGCAGCGTGCGCGGGATCGGCGTGGCGGTCAGGGTCAGGACGTGGACGTTGGCCTTCAGTTCTTTCAGGCGTTCCTTCTGCTTCACGCCGAAACGCTGTTCCTCGTCCACGATGACGAGGCCGAGATTGGCGAATTTGACGCCCTTGCCCAGAAGGGCATGCGTACCGACCACGATGTTGACAGACCCGTCCGCCAGCCCGTTCTTCGTCGCCTGACGCTCCCTCGCATCTACCATGCGCGATAATTGCCCGACGCGCAGGCCGATGCCGGAAAAACGCTTTGCAAAATTCTGGTAGTGCTGGCGGGATAACAGGGTCGTGGGAACGACCACGGCAACCTGCGCCCCGTTCATCGCCGCGACGTAAGCCGCGCGCAACGCCACTTCCGTTTTGCCGAAACCGACATCGCCGCAGACCAGCCGGTCCATCGGCTGCCCCTTGCCCAGATCCGCGACCACATCGCCGATAGCACGCAGCTGGTCGTCCGTTTCCTGATAGGGAAAACGGGCCGCGAATTCCTCATACACGCCATGACTGACTTCCAGCTTTTCGCCTTTCTCAAGCTGGCGTGCGGCGGCGATTTTCAGCAGCCCGTCCGCCATGCGCATCAGGTCGGCTTTCGCCTTGGCTTTCCGCGCCTGCCAGCCCGCGCCGCCGAGCTTGTCCAGATGAACGACGCCCTCGTCATTGCCGAAACGGCTGAGCACCTCGATATTCTCGACCGGCACATACAGCTTGTCGTTTCCGGCATATTCCAGCTTCAGGCAGTCATGCAGCGTTTTGCCGACACTCAGGGTTTCCAGACCTATAAAGCGCCCGATGCCGTGATCGATATGGACGACCAGGTCGCCAGGGGAAAGCGACGAGACTTCGGTCAGGAAATTATCCGCCTTCTTGCGGCCCCTGGAATGGCGCGCCAGGCGGTCGCCGAGAATGTCCTGTTCGGTCAGGACGGCAAGATCCGGCGCGACGAAGCCGTGTTCGAGCGCCAGAACGGCAATACCCGTCTGGCCGGATGAAAGCTTTTTCAGATCGTCCGCGCCTTCGACCGGAACGATATTGGCGAAGCCCGCATTCTTCATCAGGCCACCAAGACGTTCGCGCGAGCCTTCGGAATAAGCGGCAATCAGGATTTTCCGTCCGTCCATGCGGTGGCCGGAGATATACTCGGAGAGCGCGGCAAAGACATCCCCCTTAGGCTGCGCGCGGACGTCCCCGAAATCGCGGCCCCTTTTTGCAGTTGCGAGTTGCCAGTTGCGAGTTACGGAACTGGCAACTGGCAACTCGCAACTGGCAACTTCCATCGGCGCGAACGGCGAAAATTCAATCGCTTCCCTTGCCTTTTCCTCCCATTCCATGTCGTTCAAATACAACCGATCCGGCGGCAAAGGATGGTATACAGCGCCGGACAAACTCACATCGGAATCTTTTTTCTTTTTACCGGACGCTGCTTCCAAGGTTTTTCGCGCCTGATAGAAATCCTGAATTTGCGCAAGGCGTTCATGCCGCGCCTGTTCCCCGTGCTGGTCAAGCGTTACGTCAATATTGGACGGCAGGTAGTCGAAGAGCGTGTCCAGCTTCCCAAAGAACAAGGGCAGCCAGTGGTCCATGCCGTTATAGCGGCGGCCTTCCGATACGGCGGCATACAATGGGTCTTCGCTGCGCGGCACGCCGAACAGCTCGCGGTAACCGGAACGGAAGCGCCCGATCGACTCTTCGTCCAGAAAGAACTCGGTCGCGGGATGCAGTTCGAAAGAGTCCAGCTTTTTGCTGGTTCGTTGAGTGGCGGGATCAAATGAGCGGATGCTATCGATATCGTCGCCGAACAGGTCGATCCGCAGCGGTTCCTCGTAACCCGGCGGGAACAGATCGACGATGCCGCCGCGCACCGCGAATTCACCGGCCTCGCGTACCGTATCCGTCCGGACATAGCCGTTGCGGACCAGAAAGCCCTGCAAGATTTCAACCGGCATCTTCCCGCCAGCCGAGGCCGAAAGGGACGATTGCGCCATTGCTTCTTTCGGCGGCACGCGCTGGGTCACCGCGTTGACGGTAGTCAGGAGAACGCGGGGATAACGCCTTTTTTCCTGGGACCATGCCAGAAGGCCGCTCAACGTCTCGACACGTCTTGCAACGATTTCACTGCCCGGCGAAACACGGTCATAAGGCAGGCAATCCCAGGCCGGAAACTGCAGAACCCGCACATCCGGCGCGAAAAAGGCCAGCAATTCCGCCAGGACGGCTATGCGGGTATCGTCCAGCGCAACATGGACGGCCACACCGTCATCCGGCATCAGGGCACGGGCGCGCTCGGCCAGAATGCGCGCATCCTGTCCTTCCGGCGCGCCGAAAAGGATGGGATGGATTTGTTCAGTTTGTTTTTTTTGCGTGTTTTCCACGTTCAACCTCATTCGTCATCCCGGATAGCGAGCCGAAGGCGAGCGTAGTCCGGGACACGCCGCGCAAGCGCTGGCGCTGCAGGCCCAGCATAAAATACAGGCCGTTCTTTACGGCCTGTCCTTAAAACAATGTGTGCCGCTGAAGAAGCGGCACAAGTCTCATGCTGGGTCCCGGATCGGCGCTCGCTACGCGTCGCTGGTCCGGGATGGCAGTTATTTATTGCTCCGGACGGCCACCGCCAATATTTCCATTGTTTCCGGGATGGCCTCCACCACCCCCGCCCATCGGTCCATGCCCCGGGCCGCCCGGACGGCGGCGGCGCATGGTGCGGGCGATGCCGCTTTCGTCATTGCCCTGCATGGCGTTGCCCGGCGAATCGTCGTCATTATTGTTGCCGAAATCGCCCATCTCGCCGGGGCGGCGCTTGTTCGAGGAACGGTGGGGCGGGATCGGCAGCGGCTTCGCGGCCATTTCATCGCGCTCGCTGACCGCCATTTCGATTTCCAGGCGGGCCGCGACCTTCCGCAGCTCATGCACCGCCTCCATCAGCTTCTCGCGGGTCGCGCCGTCCTTGCGGTTCTTCGCCCATTCAGCGTGCGAGGCCAGACACAAATCCGTGGCGTCGCGCAGGCGTTTTTCGATATCTTCCATGACGGCTACCTTTTTCGTTCAAAAATCGTTTAAGGGCGGCAGCATAGCGTGCGAACGGCCAGTTCGCAAGACTCGCCAAAGGTTATTACAAACCGCCAAGACGCCAAGATCATCGCGCCGAAGGCGTAAAAAGATTTTTTAACTACAGAGCCCGCAGAGAACACAGAGGCACCGCACTCCTCTGTGTTCTCTGCGGGCTCTGTAGTTGTTTTTTTCTGCGCTGCGCGCGGCTTTTCTTGGCGTCTTGGCGGTTTTTTTAACTTGCAGCACTAGCCGCTACCAAAAACGGTGTTGATCTGCTGCGTTACGCGGATGAAGGTCGTGCGTTTCGATAGTTCCTTCAGTTTCACCGCGCCGACATAGGTGCAGGCGGAGCGCAAACCGCCCAGAATCTCCTGCACCGTCGCGCGGGCATCACCGCGATACGGCACCTTCACCGTCTTGCCTTCGCTGGCGCGGTATTCGGCGACGCCTCCCGCGTGCTTTTGCATGGCCGTATCGCTGCTCATGCCATAAAAGACGATAAACTTCTCGCCTTTCTCTTCGACGATCCTTGCTTCCGACTGGTCGTGCCCGGCCAGCATGCCGCCCAGCATCACGAAATCCGCCCCCGCGCCGAAGGCCTTGGCGATATCGCCCGGCACGGTGCAGCCGCCGTCGGAGCAGACCAGGCCTTTCAGGCCGTGCGCCGCGTCTGCGCATTCGATCACGGCGGAAAGCTGCGGATAGCCGACGCCCGTCATCTTGCGCGTGGTGCAGACGCTGCCCGGCCCGATGCCGACCTTCACGACATCCGCGCCGCAGAGGATCAGTTCCTCGACCATTTCCCCCGTCACCACGTTCCCGGCCATGATGGTGGTATCGGGCAGCCTGTTCCGCATCCGTTTCACGAAATCGGCAAAAGCCTCGGCATAGCCGTTGGCAACATCGATGCACAATTTTTCGACTTTCCCCTTTTTCAGGAAAGCGTCCAGCTTTTCGACATCCCCTTCCGTCACGCCGATGGAATACCAGGCGCTGCCGTTATCGAAGGATTTCTGCAAAGTCTCCAGCGGATAATGCTTGTGCAGGGCCACGGTCATGCCATGTCCCATCTCCTTGAACGTTTTCGCCATCTTCAATGTGCCGACGCCGTCCATATTGGCCGCGATGACGGGCACGCCATCAAAGCTTCGTCCAGACCACTTGAATGTGAAGGGGCGCCGCAGTTCCACCTCCTTCCGGCTGGCCAGCGTGGACCGTTTGGGCCGGATCAGGACGTCCTTGAAATCAAGCTTGATGTCGGATTCGATATGCATGACCTGCCTCGCTTTTTTAACCGCGAATAAACGCGAATAGACGCAAATCAGAACAGCAATATTTCATCTATTCGCGTCTATTCGCGTTCATTCGCGGTCAACTTTTAAAAATGTTTGCCGCCGCATCCGTAGCGGCTTTTTTCCGTTTGATTTCCGTCTCGACGCGCGCGATCTCCGCCTTCATATTCTTGATATAGGCGTGCAGTTCGTCGATGGAATAATTGTCCAGCTTTTTCAGGACCGGTTTTTTCGTGCGCGGGTCGAGATCGTCGTCGAACATTGCTTTTTGCCCTCTGACCGGCAAGATTAAGGGCATGACCGCGCAAACGCAACAGATGATGGACGCCATCGAGATCACGCCGGACCACAAGCTCAGGACCGTCCGGCGGCCTATTCCCAAGCCGAAGGAAGGCGAAATCCCGATCCGCGTCCATGCGGCGGGCGTCAATCGGCCCGATATCATGCAGCGTCTGGGGAAATATCCGCCGCCTCCGGGCGCGAGCGACCTGCCGGGGCTGGAGGTCGCGGGCATCCGGGAGGATACGGGCGAAGCGGTCTGCGCCCTGCTCGCGGGCGGCGGCTACGCGGAATATGCCGTTGTGCCCGAAGGACAATGCCTGCCCGTGCCGAAAGGCCTGAACATGGTTCAGGCGGCAGCCCTGCCTGAAACCATGTTCACGGTGTGGAACAATCTGTTTCTGCGCGGACGCCTGAAAGCGGGCGAAACGGCCCTGATCCACGGCGGCGCGTCAGGGATCGGCACCACCGCGATCCAGATGGCAAAGGCTTTCGGCGCGCGCGTGGCGGTGACGGCGGGAACGGACGACAAATGCGTGGCCTGCCGCGATCTTGGCGCTGATCTGGCCGTCAATTACCGGACGCGGGATTTTGCCGAGGCGATTGAATCTGCGTGGGGCAAGGAGTGCATCGACGTCATCCTGGACATGGTAGGCGGCTCTTATGTGCCTAAAAATATCGGGCTTTTACGCCTCGACGGGCGGCATATCAACATCGCCACGCAGGAAAGCCCTAAAACAGAACTCGACATCCGCCAGATCATGGCGAAGCGGATTGTCCTGACCGGTTCGACTCTGCGGCCCCGCTCGGTCGAGGAAAAAACGGCTTTGGCTCAAGATCTTCGGCAAAACGTCTGGCCGCTGATCGAAAGCGGAATCATCAAACCGGCCATTTTTAAAACATTCCCGCTGGAACAGGCCATGCAGGCGCATGAGTCCTTGGACGGCGGCGATCATGTCGGCAAGATCGTGCTGACCATGCCTGACCACCCGCCATGACGGAAATCCACATCATTCCCGTCCTGAACGACAATTATTGCTACGCCGTCCATGACGGCGGACAGACGGCGATTATCGACCCCGGCGAGGCCGGACCTGTGATCCGGTTTCTGCAAAAATCCGGATGGAAGGCCGATTTAATTCTGCTTACCCATCATCACGGTGACCATACCGGCGGCATGCCGGAACTGAAACGCTTGTACGGCAGCCGCGTCTTCGGACCCGCCGCGGAAACGAGCCGCATTCCCGGCATCGATACTCCCTTGCGTGAAGGCGACGCGGTCCGGATCGGCGGAACCACGGCGCAGGTCATCGAAACGCCCGGCCATACCAAGGGCCATATCGTTTACTGGCTGCCCGATGCAAAGGCCCTGTTCAGCGGCGACACGCTGTTTTCCCTCGGCTGCGGCAGGCTGTTCGAGGGAACGGCGGA
>JBDHTS010000006.1:0-41990 GCA_039808845.1 Alphaproteobacteria bacterium
GGATGGATTGGAGTTGGATAGTCCGTCAATATCGGCCCCGCCGCTCAGCCGAAAATCACGCCCCGCATTGCCTGTGCCGTTAAGCGTCAGCTTGTAGGCGCCCGGAGTCTCCGAGGCCTTCAATACTGTTGTAAGATTCCTGACCGTCAGGACCGGAGAGGGTTTCAGATTTACTGCCTTGAGATCGAGAGATTGCGGCCACGGATTGCGAATATCGGCAATGGCCGCCAGCAGGTCGAGCCGCTCCAGTGTCATCGCTTCGTAACGCGCCTGAGAAAGATGCGCGTCTATGGAAGCAGATTGTTTGCCTTCTGCAGCAGACAATATGGTTTTCATCTCGACCGTACCATCCAATGAAGTTCTGGCCAGATCCGCATATGTTTCCAGATCCGAGGCTTTCAATGTCAGAATGCCGTCGGCCAGCAACGTGTCTGTGTTTATAAGCAATGCGCCCGATAGCGAAAGCTCCGGAGCGCTTCCTGTCATGGTATCGAGCTGAAGGTTCGGCTTCGTATATTTAAGGGCGGAGGACACGGTGATGGGCTTTTCGCGCCAAGATGAGGAAACGCTCAATGTGCCGACGGGTGAATTGAACAGATTATCCGCATGCAGAAGGGTAGTAATATTCCCCAGGCCTTGCGCGGTCAAAGCTTCCAGTGTGGTTTCACCGTTCACATCCAGAACAGGCATAATCACCGGTCCGGTCAGGCGGGCCGAAAGTGTGGCGGAGCCAGCTTGGCCTGGAACCACAAGGGAAAGATCGTCTGCTTGCGCCGAAATCTGATAGTCCACTGATCCTGTTTTGCCAAGATTGCCGTTGCCCGAAGCGTTCAGCGCGAAAGCCTGGGCATTGATCTTGAGGACTCTTAGCCTGGCTTCGAGCGTCGATGGGTCGAACATGCCCTGAAACGACAGAGTTTCCGGCATCCATGCAACCGGGGAGGGACCTTGCTGTCGAATGCTTCCTGCCAAAGACAGATCAAGGGCCGGATCGAGCTTTGCATGTGCGCGCAGTTTGGGGGAGAGCAGCAGGGCCTGCCCGAAGACATCCGGGCGAATGTCCAGAAGGCGGATGTCTAGATCGTCGAGAGTAACGGTACGGAAGTACAGATCGGGGAGTTTGAAGGGAGCGAGGCCCCGGAACGGTTTTTCCGGTTCTTCGGTTACATTCCGGCTGGCCGGAATGCGATGAAGAATGACTGTATCGCCCTGAACCGATGCCGTCAGGGAACGTGCTGCCAGAGACATCAGGCTGATGTTTACAGCCATACGGTCAGCTTCCAGCAAAAGGCCATCCGTATCGGAAATTTTCAGATGACCGAAGCTCAGGCCTTTTGCGGTGCTGTAATAGGCCCAATCAAAGGCGATATCATAACCGCTTTCCGCTGTGGCCGTGCGGATCTGGGCTTGGATCCACGACTGGCCGCCCTTTGTGCCCAGCCACAGCATGAAACCGCCCAGCGACAGCTGCACGACAGCTACAAGAACGAAAATCACGGCCCCTAGCCATAACAGGAAACGTCCGGTTCTTCTTGCAGCTGTTTTCGTTGCGGATGCCATCAGAACGCCTGCCCGATGCTGATGTAGATCTGGTAGTTCTGTTCGAGGTTTTCTTTCTGTGTCAGCGGCAGCGCCACATCGAAGCGAAGGGGGCCGAAGCTGGTATAATACCGGGCGCCAACGCCAGCGCCGACGGCCAGATTGTCAAAATCCGGCGTCGTGCTGGTGGAGACGCTGCCCGCGTCGACAAAGACGACTCCGCCGATCGTGTCCGTGACCTTGAAACGCAGTTCCGTCGAGCCGGTGGCAATCGAACGCCCGCCGGTAGGGTCGCCGTCCTCAAATGGCCCGACTTCCTGATATCCAAAACCGCGGACGGTGCCGCCACCCCCGGCGTAAAAGCGTTCCGTCGCGGGGATCTCGAACGTTCCGCTGCCCCAGATACTGCCCAGACCGGCCCGCATCGCCAGAACCAGATCGGCTTCAGTGCCGAAATCAATATAAGTGCTGGCGCCGCCCTGGGTTTTCAAAAAAGGATCGCTTTCGCCAAATGCATCGAAGAAAGGCGTAATGCTGCCAGTCAACAGCCATCCCTTATGCGGGTTCAGCTTGTCGTCCCGGTTGTCGAAGATTGCCGTGCTGGGAAAGGAGATCAGGCCGAAGGTTTTCGTATCTTCGTCATCTTCATCCACCTGCGACAGGGTGAAATTGATCCCGGTCGATCCGGTCAAACGCTTGTGGAATGTGCGATTGATGCTCGCGCCAAGATCTAGCCCCAGTTCCTCGAACGCATCGGTATCCTGACGGCGCAGCGATCCGTTGAGGGCGAGGCTTTGGTCCTGGCGAAGGAAAAAAGGTTTGAGCAGGCCGAGGTCGAGACTCTGTTTAAGGCTGGACAGACCCAGCTCTGCATTGAATTTTTCGGCGGCTCCGAAAAGGTTGCGGTGTTCCCACCCCAGCGTCACGCCGGGACCTTCATCGGTATAATAGCTCAGCCCGGCGCTGACGGTGCGGTGCGCGCGTTCCGTGACGTCAATGACAATCGGAACGGATCCATCGGATTCCGGTGCAGAGGGCAGGACAGCCTCGGCGCGCGCGAACAGGCCCGATTCAAGCAAGATGGCCCGCAGCTTTTCGATCTTATCCTGCCGGTAGCAGCTGCCCTGTTTCCAGGGGACCAGTTTGTTAAGATAAGACGTCTTGATCCCTGTTTGTCCTTTGAAGGTAACGGGACCGAAAGTCGCTTCCGGACCGGCCTTGATGTGATAAGTCAATGCGCCTGTACGCGTGTTTTTGTTTAAAAGAACGGAGTGAGTGATCTCCATCGAAAAATAGCAGCGATCCTTCTGCGTTTCCGTCAAAAGCGTTTTCTGGTCGGTCAGGACGGACTCGGCCGCCAGCGCATCTCCGGCATGCGCATCGATCTTGCCGGAAAACTCAACAAAGGCAGGAGGATCGATGCTGACGGAGGATAGTTTATAAAGAGGGCCAGGATCGACGGTATAGACACCTGTCATCGATTTCGCGGGGTCGTCGGCGTAAACAGCCTGGCTGCTGTAGTAACCCCGCGATTCCATTGCCTTGACGAGGTCGGCGCGAATTGTCTGCTCCTGATATGTTTCGCGGCGGGCCAGTTCATCCTTGTCATCCGGCGCGCTTTGCTCCTGGGACAAGCGGTCGTCAAGCACGGCATTCAGGTACTTCTCCAGGTCGCCATGGACGCCCTCGATCCGGTAATCGCCTTTTTTTGTAAAAGGAAGATCACCGCTACAGCCTGTTAAAGTGAATGACAGGCATGCCGCTGTTAAGATTTGAAACCCGACGATACGCATGACTATCCGCGCAGGAAACCAACCTTATCGATATAGTCATTTTTCAGAATGGGCAACCCTTTGGAAGGCACTCATTGGGTGTTTGAGGATAAGCTGAATATTCAGGACATCAGATCCGTCAACCGGATGGAGGCCGCCAGGGGGTCTTCGAAAACCGCAGCCAGAAGCGTTTTAACTCCGCCCGTGCCGTCCGGATCGATATAAAGGCCGCTGACGCCGGCCACCGTCGCCACATAAGCCTTGGCCCCCGTGCTTAAAAGATAGCTGAGATCCAGGCGGTCTTCACCCGGGGTGAAATCGGTGAGGACGTCCACCGCATCGGGAGCGCGCGAGAATACAAAGGTATCGCTGCCCTTGCCGCCATAGAGATAATCGCGGCCATCGCCGCCATCCAGCCGGTCATTTCCATCCCCTCCGTTCAGGCTGTCATCCCCTGAACCGCCATGCAGCACATCGTCGCCATTCTCGCCCAAAAGCCGGTCGTTTCCGGCATCATCCATCAGGCGGTCATTTTCGGTTCCACCATAAAGACTGTCATTGCCGTAGCCGCCGTACAGAATATCGCGATCCTTGCCGCCGTAAAGCGTGTCGTTGTTCCAATCCCCGTAGAGAACATCATTGCCGTCTTCCCCGTACAGAACGTCGTTTCCGTCGCGTCCGGTAACAGTATCGTTTCCGCCCCGCGCATGGATGGAATTGTCGTCATGGGTGCCTGTCAGATTGTCATCGCCGTTCGTGCCGCTTCCGCTGGCGGGCGGTTTCTGGGTGCCTGCGGTATCGGGGCCAGGCGTGACGCCCGTTGTCGTGAACGCGAAATTCGTATCTTTCAGCGCGCTGACCGAAACGTCTTTCAAGATGACGGCTGCGCCGTCGAGATAGAGTTTGGCGTCATTGCCGGATTGCAGCCAGGACAGCGATGAAAACGATTTCTCCCTGAATCCGCTCAGCACCAGAACATCGCCTTTCGCGCCCGTGGCGAAATCGGTCACGACCGTATAGCTGTCGCCAGGCTTTACGACAAACCAATCGCTGCCGCCCTTGCCAGCGACATAATCGATCCCCGGCCCGCCAATCAAAACATCCCGGCCTTTACCACCGATCAGGATGTCGTTGCCGTCGCGTCCGTCCAGATAGGCGCCGCCGTCCCATCCGTTGATGAGTTCGTCGCGATAGCTGCCGTAGGCAACCTTGAAAACATCAGTGTTTTTAGAAATATCGGTCGGCGGATTTTCTTCGCCACCGTCATCGACAATGCTCCAGGACTTGCGCGTATAATCGCGTTCCAGACCGTCCAGGTAATTCGCGTAATCCACCAGAACGGTATTCGAATGATCCGGCCCGCCGTGATAGTTGACGTCCCGGTTCATCGTGCGGATGTGCACGTCATTATACGCCTCGGCGTTCCAGCCGCTGAACAGGAAGGAGTGGCGCACATTTATAAGATCGAGATTGGTAAATCTTCCGTAGAAGGTTTCCTCGATGCTCAGGCCGTAACCGTTTTTGTCGCTGCCACGGTTGATTGCGCCATCGGCCAGATAATTGTCTACTTCCGGCTCCAGGGCGCGACGGATGATCAGTCCGGAAGAAGCTGCATTCTTGACAGCGACGTTGCGAACGTCCAGTCCGAGCGTGCCTTCGATCAGAATGCCCACCGCCTGTTTGTAATCGCCCAACGGATTGTCGAACAAACGGTAATCCTTGGGTTCTTTCAGGTCATACGTCACAGTCAGATCAGAAACATGCACGTTCTGAAGCAGGTCGTATTTGGCGAGAACAGTTTTCCCCGCCGTCATATCGAAAGCGATTTCATGTTTCAGATAGGCGGTATTGCCCACCACACGATCGACTTGCACCAGACTTTCGCGCAGCGGCTTTTCATTCCAGTATTCGCTGTTCTTGATCGCTTCGTAGGGGCCGTATTTATAGAGGCTGCTGTCATTGGCCATATGCAGACCGACGACATCTCCGGCCTTGAGCGTAACGCCTTCAGGGATCGTAAAGCTCTTGCTGCCTTGGGTGACGTCCGACGTCATCTTTCGCTGCCATACGGGATCGCCGCCGTCAAAACGGATACCTTCGGCGTCGTCATGATCGACCATGATAACGGTTTTGTCCCGGCCTGCCCCGCGCAGAGAGATGTCGCCGCGGTCAATGATCAGCGTGTCTGTCAGCTTGTGCGTGCCGGCCAGAAACATCAGCGTGGCACCCGTGGGAGCATCACGCGCCGTCAGGGCAATGTCCGTTACAGTGGCGCCGGGTTTGATATAGTAGGTTTTATGAGTGGAATCATAAGAAATGTTCGAGGGCATTGCTTCCGGAATCTCTCGTTATTTCACCAGCGTTTTATTTATTTCTGAATATCTGTGCCTTTGAGGCTGCAAGGCCGTTCACCTTGAAAATAAGCTTATTATGCCATCGCAAATATAAGCGCATCCAACTTTAGGAAGGCCCGCTTTCTGTGTCAAGAGAGCCTCAAAGTTTTCCACGGCAGTCATCAGACCGATGCCAGATCGCTGACGACAAGCAAATTATGAAGAGGATCGAAAGCGCTGGAATCCGTCAGAGACAAGCGCGCGATATCCGTAGCAGAAAAAGCTTCGGATGCGCCGTCCGCATCGAAAGAGATAACAGTGTCCGTCCCATCTTGCCGCACAGCGACAATGCCGTCGGCAATCGGATCGGTGCCGGTATAGCCGATCGAGTCCAGAAGGGCGCTGATGTCCAGGGCATCGCCTCCCGCGCCGGTTTCAAAATCGGCCAGCGTGTCTGTAAACGGTACAGACGGCGATTCCGCCATTTCCTGCAGAAGGGAAGGATGAACATAAAAGATGTCGCTGCCTGCATCGCCATAGAGCGTATCCGCGCCGCCGCCACCGACGATGATGTCGTTTCCTTCGTGCCCGTGAATCGTATCGGCGTTCGACGTACCGGCGATAATATTGTCATTCGTGTTGCCATCGATGGCTTGGCCGGGCTGGTCATGGATAGTCAGATCCACCAGCAATCCACGCGGGTAGGGGCCTGGATTATCGACAACATGATCCTGCCCAAGATCCAGCGCAATGAAATCGGCCATCCTGTCACCCATGATATTACGGGATGGAAATGCCGTGTGCCAGGCGTCCGTGGCCCATTCCGGATCATATTCCGGATCCATTTCCGGTGTGATTTCCTGGAGCAGCGGCAGGTCAGCATAATTAATAGCGAGATGGACATCGTCATAAGCCAGCGCCATCTGCTGCTGGGCATGGTGCAGATGATCGAGTCCTTCATTGATTTTGTCGATCGTGTGTTGCTGCTGACCTTCGGTCAAAGCGCCGGCTGTGCTGAAACGCCCGGTCTGCATGATGTAGAACTGGATATCGCTTCCGACATGCTCCTTGATGTAATCGAATACAGCGCGCGTAGAGTCCATGTAACGCTGTTCCTGTGCCATGCGCCCGGCTTCCGATTTGGGCGTGCCGATGGAATTGGCTTCGGTCTCGCCCTGGCCCCAGATCAGGATCGGCGTCACGGCTCCTTCCGCGCGCAACTGGGCAATCTGCTTCGCCAGAATATCGATGGCGCGGATCAGGATCTCGCCCGGCTTGCCCTCATTGGGGTACCACCAGATGCCATCCGGATCGGTATGCGCGTTGCCATCGACTGTCGTGCCGCCGACCGCGACGTTCAGAAACTGATTTTTCTCATCAATGGTAAGGGTCGAAACTTTTGCAAAATCCGTTTGCGTTTCCAAACCGTTCTGAAGATGTGCAATGCCAGAATCGCCTTTTGCAATCAGGCTCAAACCAGAAGCATTCGACTGCCCCAGAACGCTGGCGAACAGAATAGACGGCGCCTGGGTCACAAGGTTTTGTGAAACGGAGAATGTTTTGCTTGAGACATCGCGGAGCGTGGCGAGCAGGACAGAGGATTCCGGACCGGCAGAACCATCGGCATCAAATCCGACCAGCGTGTTGCTGGAACTGCGCGTAATAGTGATATAGCCATCGGCCACAGGATTTGTTCCATGATAGCCTGCTGCGGTCAGCAATTCACTGACGTCCAGCTTGTCGCCGCCTGTGCCAGTCTTGAAATCCCAAATCGTGGCACTGGCCTGGCCCAGATCATTCAGGAAGCCGCCCGTGAATTTGAATGTATCGATACCGTCGCCGCCATAGGCGCTGTCCGATCCTGCGTCGATCAGGATCAGGTCGTTTCCGGCATCGCCGCTTAAGGAATCGTTACCAACACCGCCGACGATAATATCGTCCCCGCCTTCACCATATAGCGCATCGTTGCCAATGCCGCCGAACAGGATATTGGCGGCGTCGTCACGCCCGTGGATGATATCGTTGAAATCGGATCCCATAATGTTTTCGATAGAATAGAGGACATCATAACTTCCATGTCCATCCTGAGAGACCAGAGAGAAATCGGAAGGCGCGGTACCTGAATCCGAATGGGATGTGATGAGGTTATCGGCAGGGGAGAAACTAGCCGCATCGACGCCGACAAGGCGAACCAGGTTTTTGCCGCCCACGCCGCCGAAGCCATCGGGATCGAACTGGACGCGGATTTCTCCGTTACCGGCACGAAGGCGCAGATAACCGTCGGCAAAAGCGTCCGTGCCTTTGTAGCCTACATGCTGCAGAAGGTCGGAAATATCGAGTGCATCGCCTCCGGGACCTGTCTGGAAATTTTTGATTTTGGGCGTCACCGCATCCAGAAGATCGTCCCACGTGAATTTATGGATGGATCCCAGGGGTGCGGGAGCCGTCGTATGCAAGGATACATTCACATTGATGCCCGATATGGCGGAAAGATAGGTGACCGTGTCGCCGTCCGAAACAGCTTCGCCGTTCAGGTTGCCGATAACAAAATCGATGCCGGAGCCCGGATGAATGATATCTTTGTCGCTGCCGCCCAGAATGATGTCGTCGCCGAGATTGCCGGAGAGGTAATCAACGCCTCCTTTGCCGAGGATCAGATCATCCTGACCGGTCTTGGCGACCAGAATTTCGGATTTCGCGGCTTTGGAAACTGTGGCGCCCTGAAGGACGCTGGCATGAAGAGCGATAAAATCCGCGGAAAGCAGTAAAAGCATGTTGGGTGCGACACTCTCCTGCAAAGTGCGGATCAGACCGTCGGATGTCAGGAACGGATCGTCGGCAAAGCCGAATGTCGTGCCCAGCTTATCCCACCAGGTGGCTTTGATCGCAGTAGCCATAACAAGCCCTTTCAAATTTTTATAGCAATGGATTTGCTGCGAGAAAATTTAAATATGAAAATATACATTTTGGCAATAACACCAAGAATCCCGCAAGCCATCCTTTCCTTTTCGCATAAGCGAAAGCGGAAAGAAAGGCAAGAAGGATTCTAGTGTTTGATATTGATTAGCCGTAAATATTCACATCTGCTTCATGCAGAGGCGCCGTGAAACCGTTCAGTTCAATCCGGTCGGCTCCAAACGTTATGACAGTCTTTGTGGCTTCGACAGTTACGTGTTCTGTAAATTGCGTGAAGTTCGCCGCCAGCAGGGAAGAAATGTTCAATTTATCCTGGCCTTGTGTGAAATCCAGAATCGTGTCGACCCCGAAACCTGAGGCAAATTGGAAGATATCGAGACCGGCGCCGCCTTTCAGCGTATCGTTGGCTTCCCCGCCATCCAGGTAGTCATTGCCGACGCCGCCATCCAGAGTGTCGTTGCCCGTGCCGCCGACCAGCTTGTCGTTCCCGGCTTCGCCATAAAGCTGATCCATGCCGGTTTTACCGTTGAGCGAGTCATCCCCGTTGCCGCCGTACAGAATGTCGTCGCCTGTACCGCCGCTCATGTTGTCCTTGCCTTCGCCGCCATACAGCTTGTCGTTATTGGCGCCGCCATCCATCGTGTCGTTGCCGCCCTGGCCATAGAGCGTGTCGTTGCCGCCGAGGCCATTGAGCGTGTCGTGGTTGTTGGCGCCCGCAATCGTTTCCGCGCCGTTGGTGCCGTTGAGGACAAACGGAGAGTCGCTGATGACGCTGTGACTGCCGGTCAGGGCGGGGAAGTCCTTGCGCGTGCCCCAGATCAGATTGTTCGAGATAGTGGTGTAGTCCGTTCCATCCGCGATTTCCCGGATGGCATAGGAGGCATGGAAAGCCCCCGCATCCTCGATTTTGTTGTTGAGAATCTGAGTATCCTTCGTGATGTAAATGCGGCCTGAGACTCCCGCTGTATCGTCATAGTTCTGAATGCGGATTTCCTCGTAGCCGCCATCCTTGACCTGTGCATTGTCGTGAATATGGCTGTTCTGGATGATGCTGCCGATGCTGCCCATAATACGGACGCCGCGCTGGCCGTTATCATAGATATCGACGCCATCGACGGTCACACGATCGGATTTGTTGATCTGGATGCCATCGCCTACGTTTCCGTAAATACTGCCGCCCTGGATCAGGATATTGTTGGGGACCGGGATGTCATCACTGCCGCGCTGGATCATGATGCCCTGGGAGCCATTGTCGTAAACAATGTTATTGATCAGCTGGATATTGTTCGTCGACGTGACGATGTTGAATCCATGACGATCATTGTCATAAGCGACATTGTTTTCAATATGTGCGCCGATCTGGAAATCCAGCGTAAAGCCGTCCAGACCGTTGCCATGGCTGATGCTGTTGGTGATCGTCAGATTGATCGTGCGTTCATGCGGATCAAACCCGTAGCTGGGGCAGTCTTTGATTTCGATATGGTCCAGCGTGATGTTGACATCGGCGTCGGTCTTGCCGGGCTTCACGCCGTTGAACCAGCCGTCGATCTTGCCGGTGACGTTGGCGCGGTTGCCGTCGATCGTCAGGTCGTGCATGCCGACATTCTGCGTCACGACGTCGGTGGGAGTGCGGAAGATGCCGGTAATATCGCCGCTCCAGCCGTCCTTGACCTTGACCATCGTCTGGCCCATCCCGTCGCCGTAAACGGTGATGTTGTCAAAGATCTGGATCGCGCCCGTGGAGCCTTTCGCACCGCCGGTCACGGCATAGGTGCCTGCCGGGATATAGACTTCTCCACCGCCTGCGGCTTTGGCTGCATTGATTGCGGCCTGGATCGCCAGCTTATCGTCAGTGACGCCGTTGCCTGTCGCTCCGTAATCGCGCACGTTGAAAATCATGTCGGCATCCCTTTCTGTGAATCGTTAAATGTAAAGAGAGGGATTTAAGGCGCTTTTCAGGTTATGGCAAGACTACGGCGAAGGTTTATTTCGCTTTGCGCAGCAGGCCGCCGAAAAGAATATAGACGCCGAAGACCGACAGCGCACCCGTGACCCAAGGGCCGGGATTCATGTCGTTGGCGATCGTGACCAGCGCCAGCGCAGACCAGATGAACAGGAAGATGAGATTGTATTTACGCATCCGCACAACGCGCACCGGATGGATGAATGGCACCGGCAGAAATGTCAATATGACAAGGCTTGCGATAAACGCTGCCCCGACCCACGGGGCAGGGGCCAGAAGGAAAAGGTAAAAGGCGGCGGCATTCCAGATAGCGGGAAAACCCTGGAAGTAATTGTCTTCCGTTTTCATATTTCCATCGGCGAAATACAGGGCGCTGGATATCACAACGGCCAGACCCGCCAGGACGGCAACCGATTCCGGCAACAGGCCGGACATCGTCATGGCGTAGGCCGGGACGAACACATAAGTCACGAAATCGACCACAAGGTCGAGGATTTCGCCCGACCAGCGGGGCATACGCTTCGCCAAATCGACGCGGCGGGCCAGCGGACCATCCACACCATCGACAAGCAGGGCGACTCCCAGCCACAGGAACATATGGGCCCATTCATGCGCGGCGGCGGAGATCAGGGCCATAAAGGCGATCCCTGCGCCTGTCGCGGTTAAAAGATGAATACAGAAGGCGCCGATAGCCTGGCTCCGGGTTAACTCGCCATCTCCGCCCCGGGTCGGCGGTTCTTCGTCTGTGCCGGACAAAACCGTTAATCTGACCCGTGACCTGAGCTTGGGCGCCGCGCCGCCGGAAAGCATGCCTGCCTCAATATTCATTTTTCTTTTCATGGCTTTCATCGGATCGGCTCCATGGATTGCGCAAGTCCTGTCCTTAGCATGCCGTGTGCGGATTCAGCAACTGAAGCTTTTTATCCTCTGGTGAAGCGGCTGTTTTTAGGGTAAATTCCAGCTATTACACTCTTGATTTTTAAGGATGTCTCCATGCCCGCAGGACGGATGGCGCGCAGCTTGCCTTTGGCAGTGCTGCTGGTTTTCGTATGGTTCTTTCTTATCCCTTCTTCCCGTGCGGAGGATCCGCTCCACAGCCATATTCCCGATGCCGTTTTCCTTAAAGCTCCCTCTCTTCCGAAAACGATCGAAGGGCAGCAGGGGCTGGATATCGGCCTGCAGTATGATTACGACCGCTGCAAGGCCGCCTATGGCAGCAATTATTACGAAGCCTGTCAAAGACGGCTGGGTCTGGACGGCAGGGATATCGCAGCGGGTATTACGGTCACGCCGCCGATCAAGGGAAAATGGCGCTGGGGTGGGGATTATGCCCTGACCTTTACGCCTACGGAATACTGGCGGGCCGGGGAAAGCTATCAGATCGAACTGGATCTGGATGCCCTGGGCGTACCTGATTTCGTTGTTTTCGGTGCGGATCAGCGCAAGGCGACGGCAACGCTGTCTGCAAACCCGCTGACCGTCGTCTTCAGTGACATGAAATATATGCAGGACCCGGACGACCCCGCGCATAAGCTGGTGTCGGCCCGTATGGATATGAATTATCCCGTCACCCCTGCCGCCTTGTGGTCCAAAACACGCGTGGAGATTGAGCAGGAGCGGGACGGGGATCTCAAAATCCTTCCCGGCAACCCGGCTTATGAAATCGTGCATGCGGCCAGCGGCATGAGCGCCATGTTCAGCGCGCCCCTGAAAATGCTGCCCGACCGGGAACGCTATATGCGCATTTCTGTATACACAGGGCTTGCGCCCCTGCATGGCGGTAAGGTTTCAAGCAAGGTCTTCACTGAACGTGCCCGGATCCCGGATGTCGCAAGTTATCTGAATATCGACAACACTGCTGCGCTGATCGCGCGCGCTGAAAGCGGCGAACCGAGGCAGACGTTGTCTATCACCACAAATATCAAAGCCAAACCTCGGGACGTTCTGGCGAACACACAACTTTATTTGCTTCCAGCCCAGCATCCGGTGACGAAACGCAGTGATAAAAAATCATCCAGCGAAATATACGAATGGAAATCCAGCGAGGTCACAACGGAAATTCTCGCCCTCTCCAAACCTTTGCCGCTTCTCCCTATGGACCAGCCGCAAAAGGATGTCACGGATTTCGGGTTCACGTTTGAGGCTCCGGAAGGGCGTTACCTTTTTTTGAAAACAGCCAAAGGATTTCCGGCTTTCGGCGGATATGTTCTGGGACGCGATTACACGACTATTCTGCAAGCTCCGTCCTTTCCGCACGATATCGAGATCATGCAGGAAGGCAGCATCCTGACTTTGAGCGGCGCGCGTAAAGTCTCGCTGCATGCACGGGGAGCGGACAAGCTGACCCTGGATATCGCGCATATCCGCACCGGGGCATTACAACATTTTATCAGCCAGACGGAAGGGGATATCCGGCGCCCTTCTTTTGTCAACTGGCGGTTTGGCCGAGACGATATCGCGGAAATCGACACGAAAGATGTGCCGATGAATTATCAGTCTCCATCCGCTTCCCAATATGCCGCGTTCGATTTTTCTCCTTATCTGAAAGACGGAAAAAAGGGACTGTTTCTGGTAGGCGTGCAGGGCTGGAAAGGCGATGAAATCCTGGGTGACGCACAGCAGCGTTTCGTTCTGGTCACCGATATGGGCCTGCTCGTCAAACAAGGAGCGAAAGGCGGAAGAGACATTTATCTGATGTCTTTTACAACCGGCAAGCCAATGGCGGGCGCGGATATCAGCGTTCTGGGCCGCAACGGACTGCCGGTTTTTACCGGACGGACGGATAGCGACGGTCATGTCGCGTTCACGGACCCTGGAACGCTGGTGAAGGACCGGCAACCGGTCGCGATCACGGCACAGAGGGGCAGCGATTTTACTTTCATCCCTTATGACCGGGAGGATCGCAGCCTCAATATGTCGAAGTTCGACGTCGGCGGGGCCGTGACGGCGGGCGAAGGCATGAATGCCTTTCTGTTCACCGACCGGGGCATTTACCGGCCGGGGGAAACCGCGCATGTCGGTTCCATCGTGCGTAATGCCGACTGGACCCTGCTCCCGCCAGATTTGCCGCTCCAACTGATTGTAAAAGATCCTCGCGGGCGGATTGTGCGCGATGAGATCCTCAAGACACCACCTTCGGGCCTGACCGAACTGACTCTGGAAACACAGGAGGGCTGGGCGACAGGAACCTATCGCGTCTCGCTGCATGTACCCCAGAACGGCGAGCCGGGAACGTTGCTGGGCAGTGCGTCTTTCCGCGTCGAGGATTTCCAGCCCGACCGCCTGAAAATCAAAACGGTTTTCTCGAAAGAATCGGAAGGCTGGGTCAATCCCGGAGGATTGAGCGCAACGGTGACGCTGAACAATCTGTACGGAACACCCGCAACACAACGCCGTATTACCGGATCGGTTACGCTCAACCCGGGAACATTGAACTTCAAGGCGTTCCCGGATTTTCAGTTTTACGACTCCTATGCCGCAAAGCCGCGCGCCATCACCTATGATCTTCCGGACGCCGTAACAGATGACAAGGGGCAGGCGGTTCTGCCCCTCAAACTCGAAACCCAGGATGCGGCGACCTATACGCTGAATCTGCAAAGCAAGGGTTTTGAGGCGGGCGGAGGGCGCGGCGTTTCCGCTTACGCGTCCGTGCTCGTATCTCCTATGGAATATGCAATCGGTTTCAAAAGTGCGGCGCGGCTGGATTATCTGAAAAAAGGACAATCCCATACCGTCAGAATACTGGCGGTGGATTCTGCCCTGAAAGCACGGGCGGTGGGTCGCCTGACCCGGGAACTGGTCCGCAAAACCTATGTCGCGACACTCGTCAAACGCGATGACGGATCCTATGCCTATGAGTCCGTTCCGCGTGAGGAAGTGGTGTCCAGCGGGGAGACGGCCATCGCAGCTGCAGGGATTGATGTCACGCTTCCGACCGATGAAATCGGGACATTTTTCTACCGCCTGAAGAATGCAGACGGCAGAACGGTCGCCGATATTGCTTTTTCGGTCGCCGGTGAAGGACAACGGCTGGCAGGAACTGACCGTGAAGCTGTTCTGAACGTCAAAATCGACAAGGCGTCTTATGGACCGGGAGAGTCGATCGAGCTCAATATCAGCGCGCCCTATGCCGGAGCTGGCCTGATCACACTGGAAAGCGACCATGTCCTGGCGCATCGCTGGTTCCAGACGGAAACAAGCGATACCGTGCAATCCATCACTGTTCCGGCGGATTTTTCCGGCAAAGGCTATGTCAGCGTCGCTTTTGTCCGGGATATCAATTCCCGTGAGATCTATATGAGTCCGCTCAGCTACGCCGCGGTACCTTTTATAGCGAATACCGAGGCCCGCACGGTTAAAATAGCGCTCAATGTTCCGGAGAAAGTAAAGCCGGGCGCTCCGGTTTCCATCGGTTATAGCGGTAATATGAAAGGCAAGGCGATCGTCTACGCGATCGATGAAGGCATTCTTCAGGTGGCGCGTTACAAAACCCCTGATCCGGTTGATTTCTTTCTTCTGAATCGTGCCCTCCAGGTTCGGACGTCGCAAATGCTGGATCTCCTGATGCCGGAGTACGATCTGGTGCGGACTCTGTCCGCGACGGGCGGAGACGAGTCGGGAATGAACGGGCTTGGGAAATACCTCAACCCCTTTAAGCGCCGGCAACTGGCGCCAGCTGTGTTCTGGTCCGGCATCGTCGATCTGGATCGCGATGAGAAAACGGTAACGTTCACGCCGCCATCGCATTTTAACGGACAGATGCGCGTAATGGCCGTGGCAGTGGCCGATGCCGGGATCGGCAGCGCGGAAAAGGCGATGACCGTTCAGGGCGACATTGTGATCACGCCGAACGCGCCGGTCTTTATGGCGCCGGGCGATGAAGCCGAGGCCAGCGTTACCGTGGCTAACAATATTCCGGGATCGGGAGATGCGGACTTCGCTTTGACTTATACGCCATCATCGGGCTTGGCCTTATCCGGCGAAGCGCCCGCGACGTTGCGCGTCCCGGAGGGGCAGGAGAAAACCGTGGCTTTCCGTATCAAGGCCACAGATGTTCCTGGTGGCGCATCGCTCGGGGTTGAAGCCAAAATGTCCGGCCTCTCGGCACAGGCCGAAACGACTTTGAGCGTTCGCCCCGCCGCGCCTTCGGAAACGACAATGACCGCCGGATATGCTGAAAACGGCGAGGCCAAAATCGCACTGACGCGAAAATTATATCCGCAATTCGCCGAAAGGCAGGTATCTCTGTCGGCCCTGCCGACATCTTATATTTACGGCCTTGCACGTTATCTTGACGCCTATCCGTACGGCTGTACCGAACAGACCGTCAGTCAGGCTTTCCCGCACCTCTCTCTCGCAGGCCAGCCTGAATTCGGCGTTTCGGCGGAATCCATGAAGCAAAAGATCGGTTCCGCCGTCGATGCGCTGCGTCTGCGCCAGACCGTAGAAGGCGGGTTTTCCCTGTGGGAGGGCGGTCAGGACAACGATGATTTCGTGACGGTTTATGCGCTTGATTTGCTCATGCACGCTCGGGATGCGGGCCAGCCTGTTCCTCTGGACATGATCGACAGCGGGCTGCGTTATCTGCGCGAGTGGATCAATCAGGATGTGCGGTCGATGACCGACGCGCGCGAAAAAGCCTATGGAATCTATATTCTGACCCGCGGCGGCATCGTCACGACCAATGAAATCCTGCATCTGCTGAAATATCTCGACAATGAACCGGAATGGCAGAAAGATCTCTCAGCCGTATACATTGCTGCGTCCTACAAGCTGATGCAGCAGGGAGAACAGGCGGAAGAAACGCTGAAAAAATTTGAGACAGGGTTGTCGCCCGACGATCTGACCTATCGTAACGGCGACTGGTCGGAGCCCTGGTACAATCCGTTCATCAAATACGCGCAGTATATATCAGTCGTATCACGCCAGTTTCCGGAACGAATGAAGGAGATGGATCGCCAGATCGTTTTTCGCCTGGCCGCCTTCATCAGGGAAGAACGGTATAATACCCTGTCCGCTGCTTATGCAATCGACGCCTTGCAGGATTATGCCAGGATTGAGAATGCCAATATGGCGGAACGCAAGATCACAGCTGCAGCCGACGGCCAGTCTTTGGCATTGGAAGGGAACGGGCCGTTTCATGCGCCCGTTCCGGTGGAGGCATCTGCCCTGAACATCTCTGATGGCGGAAAGCCGCTTTTCTATATAATCAGCGAAACAGGCTATGATAAGACCATTCCTGCCGAACCTGAGAAAAAACAGATGCAGATCGAACGCACGTGGCTGGATAAGGCCGGAAAACCTCTGACCGGTCCGGTGCCGCTGGGGGATGTCGTGGAGGCTGTTTTGACCGTACGATCTTTTGACAGCCGCGATATCGCGGATGTGGCGATCGTCGATCTTCTGCCCGGTGGTTTCGAACTGGAAAAAGATGACGACACCAGCACGACCGCTGATTTCATCGACCGGCGGGAAGATCGCATCATTCTTTTCGATACAGCGAAGCCAGAGGGACGGGAATATCGTTACAGACTTCGCGCTACGGCAAAGGGTGTATTCACCGCACCGCCGCCTTATGCCGAAGCTATGTATGAACTGACGACGAAAGCACGCGGACAGGGCGGCCAGATTTCGGTGCAATAATGACTGTCCGGTCGGCGTACAGAATCGGCCTGATCGCTTTCTCGCTGGTTCTTCTGGGAATTGCGGGTCTGTCGTCCTTTCTGGCCAAGCGGCCGCCGCTTCTGGATATCGTGCCTTTCTCTACAGCTTATTATGACCGGCACGGCATTCTGCTCCGCCTGACGCTGGCGGACGATGATAAATACAGGCTGTTCACGCCGCTCAATGATATCAGCCCTGCGCTGGTCGAGGCGACTCTCTGGCAGGAAGACAGGCATTTTTACGAGCATCGCGGCGTAGATGCGTGCGCCCTGATTCGTGCCGCTTATGAGACCTATATTCGCCGTTCCCGCCCCATGGGCGGTTCGACCATCACCATGCAGACGGTCCGGTTGCGGGACCGGATGGCAACCCGGTCATGGCCTGGGAAAGCCCGCCAGATTCTGGAGGCGATCCGGCTGGAACATCATTACAGCAAGAAACAGATTCTGGAGGCTTACCTGAATCTTGCGCCGTATGGCGGCAATATTCATGGAGCGGGCGCGGCATCGCTGATTTATTTCGGTCAGCCGGTATCGAAGCTGGCTGTTCCCCAGAGCCTCGCCCTGGCCGTCATTCCCCAAAACCCCGTGCGGCGCTTCCCGCGCAGCATGGACGGTTCGGCCTGGCGCGAGGCGCGGCTTCGCCTGTTCCAGCGCTTGCCGGACTCCTACAATGCTTACAAAGCGCAGATGCAATTGCCTTTGACGGCAGCGGGGCCGGATCGCCTGCCGTTTGCCGCGCCGCATTTCGTCGACAACCTGACCGTCGGGACAGGACGGATAGATACGACGCTCGATTTCCCCCTGCAGCGCCTTCTGGAACGCCATGTCGCAGCATGGATTGAGCGGATGCGGGCACAGGATATCGACAACGCCGCCATTCTTTTGGTGCATGCGCCGAGTATGGAGGTGCGCGCCCTGATCGGCTCGGGCGATTTCCACGATATGAACACAGGCGGGCAGGTGGACGGCACGGCGGCGCGGCGGTCACCGGGGTCGACGCTCAAGCCGTTTATTTATGCGCTGGCCTTGGACCAGGGATTGATCCATCCGGAAACGCTTCTTTCCGATGACCCGGCTTTCTTTGCCGAATACCGCCCTGGCAATTTCGACAAAAGATTCATGGGCGCGATCCCGGCCCGCGAAGCCCTGACGCTTAGCCGGAACGTTCCAGCCATCGCGCTGGCGTCACGGCTGCGCGATCCGGATCTTTACGGTTTCCTGCAATTATCGGGGGCGGATCTGCGGCGCGACCGGGAGCATTATGGGCTCTCGCTGCCGGTGGGCGGGGCGGAAGTGACGATGCGTACTTTGGTCCGGCTTTATGCCATGCTGGCCAATGGCGGCGTGTTGAAAGACCTGCGTCTTACGGCTGACCAGCCCTTCGATCCAGGACGCGCGCTGCTCAGTTCCGAGGCGGCGTTGCTGACATTGCGGATGCTGGACCAGCCGGATCCGGAAACGCTGCCTTTCATGCAGCAATCCGGTTTGCCGGTTTACTGGAAAACCGGAACGTCCAGCGGTTTTCGCGATGCTTGGACAGTTGGCGTTTTCGGCCCCTATGTGCTGGCGGTCTGGACCGGGCATTTCGACGGACGGCCCAGCCCGGCATTGGTCGGCCGGGAAACCGCCGCTCCGCTGTTTTTTGAATTGGCTGCCGCCGTGTCGGAACGGGAGCGGCTGACGGATCAGGTCGGGCCTGCCATGGCAAGGCTCAATCTCAAGCAGGTCGAGATGTGCGTCCGGACGGGCCTGCCGGGACAGTGCGATACCGAGCGCAAAGGCTGGTTTATCCCTGGAAAATCACCCATCGCCCTGGTCGGCCGGGATAACGATCAGCCGGAAATCCTGTCCCCCCGCAGTGGCGTCATTTATGCGGACAGCCGCCAGAGCACCGAGCGTCTGCGTATCCCTTTGGAAGCAAAAACCTCTTCCGGAGGCTCCCTGTATTGGTTCGCGGACAACGCCCTGATCGGCGTGGCATCCGGCAATATACCCCTTTTCTGGTCGCCTGAACCGGGGGAACATACCGTGTGTTCGGTTGATTCGCGGGGACGGTCGGCTTCGCAACGCATACGGGTGATTGCCGTGGAGTGACGGCGCTATACAATCAATAAGATGGATTCCGATCTGATCGAAGGCACTGATATCCGGTTTCATATCCGCACGGCGGATATCTGGGATGCCATGTATCGCGATTGCATGACGGCATCCCGATCGATCGATTTCGAGCAATATATTCTGCGGGACGACGCGGCGGGCCACCGCTTTCTTCAATTGTTCGCCGACAAGGCGGAGCAGGGGGTCAGGGTCCGCCTGTTGCTGGATACCATCGGCAGCCGCAGGCTGCGTGCTTCTCCCCTGATCGATACGATCCGCCGCCATGGCGGGCATGTGCGGTTTTATAACACGGTCACCTGGCTGAAATGGTTGATCCCTTTCGCGTGGTTTCCCCGCGACCATTGCAAAATCATGGTGATCGATTCCCGGATCGCGCATATCGGCAGCGCCTGCATGGCGGAGCACATGACGCCCTGGCGGGATACGCAGGCGCGGCTGGAAGGAGCCCTGGTGCGGGATATCGAGGCCGATTTCGAGATCGTCTGGCGGCTGGGCCGCCGCTTCATGAATCCGCCTTATCGCATGGATGCCGGAAAGCTTCTGCGTTACGCCTCGACGCAGCCACGCCTTCGCACCAGCCCCATTTACCGGGAACTTCTGCATGAGATTCGCCGGGCGAAGGAGTCGGTCGTTCTGGTCACGCCCTATTTCCTGCCGCCATGGCATCTGCGCCGCGCTCTACGCGGGGCGGTCCGCCGCGGGGTGAGCGTCAGGATTATGCTGGGGGAACATACGGATGTTCCTGTCGCCGATTATGTCAGCCATTCCTATTTTAACGGGCTTCTCAGGGACGGTCTGCGTATCCTGCTCTATGGGCGCACGGTGCTTCACGCGAAATACGCGATCGTCGACGAGCAATGGGCCACGATCGGCAGCTCCAACATGGATTATCTCAGCCTTGTGCGCAACCGCGAGGCCAATCTCATTCTGCGTCATCAGCCCGCAATCGCGCGGCTACAGTCCCATTTTGATCATGATCTCGACGAGTGCCGCGAAATCGATTCAAGCTATTGGGAGAACGCCTCCCTGGCTTATAAAATCAAAGGCTATGCGGGCCGGATATTGCGAAGGGTCCTGTAGGCATGCGCATTCTGTTCAGCAATGTCGGTTATGCGAGGGGCATTGATGGAACGCTGCGGCAGCATGTCCTGCGCGCGGGCCGCCATTTCTATTGCAGCCCTGCGGCGCAGGGGCAGGCGCTGGGTCAGCTGAAAGAAATGATCGACAGGGAAGCGCCTGACCTCTGCTGCTTCGTTGAAATCGACAGCGGTTCGGTGCATTCCGGGCGTCTGAACCAGATCGAAACGCTGATGGATCAGGGATACCGGTATTTTGATATTGCCGGAAAATACGGGGAAACGGCCGTGCTGGGGCGGCTGCCGCTGTATAAAGGAAAAAGCAGCGGTTTTATCGCGCGGCAGGATCTTCCGTTCACCCGGCATTATTTCACGCATGGCGCGAAAAGGCTGATTTACAGCCTCGTCCTGCCGGACGGAACCCGTGTCTTTTTCGCGCATTTCTCTCTGAAGCGCGATGTGCGGGCGCGCCAGATGGGGGAAATGCGCGCTTTGATCGAAGGCGCGCCGGGGGAGGCGGTCGTTCTGGCCGACTTCAATATCATGCACGGGTTTAAGGAACTTCAGCCTTTGCTGGCGGGCGGGCTGAAAGTGCTGAACCAGGAAACCGAACCGACTTTCCTGTTTCACCGGCGGCGGCTGGCACTGGACTTATGCCTGGCGACGCCCGGCCTGACGGACAGGATGACCTTGCGCATCATTCCTCAGCCGTTTTCCGACCATGCGGCCCTGCTGGCCGATATCGCTCACTGATAGGCCAGTTTCTTATACAGGTCGTCCGGGTTGAAGGGTTTTGCCAGGTAATCGTCCATTCCCGCGTCAAGGCATTTCTCCCGGTCCCCGCTCATCGCGTGTGCCGTCATTCCGATGATGCGGACGGGCTTCCTGCGGTTTTTCCCCTCATATGCGCGAATTTCCCGGGTCGCCTGAATTCCATCCATGCCGTGCATCTGAACATCCATCAGAATGGCGTGGTAAGGCGGATTGATCGTGAATTTTTCCAGGGCCTGCAGGCCATTCTCGGCAACGTCGTAGCGATAGCCGAATTGCTCAAGATAGGTCGTCGCGACGAGAATATTGGGATGATGGTCTTCGACCAGAAGGACACGCGCGGCGTCAGACGATCCGGATGGGGCTGCTTCCCTTGTATCGACGCTGCCGGCGCGTGATGCGTCGTCATGCGGCAACAAGGGCAGGCGAACGGTGAATACCGTCCCTTTCCCTTCAATGCTTTCGACATTGATATCCCCGTCCATCATTTCGACGAATGCCTTGACGATGGCGAGGCCAAGGCCTGTGCCGCCGTATTTGCGGTTGATGCTGGAATCCGCCTGGGTGAACTTATCAAAGATCATGCCCAGCTTCTCCGGGGCGATGCCGATTCCGGTGTCCTCAATGCTGATGAACACATCGTCATGCTTGCCGTCCGGCCCAGGCTGGCTGTGGGCGGAGATGGTGATATGGCCCTTTTCGGTAAATTTTATGGCGTTGCCGCAAAGATTGATCAGGATCTGACGGATACGGGTCGGATCGCCCAGCCACATGCGGTCTTGAACAGGCTTCAGGTCTTTGTCGAAACGCAGCCGTTTTTCCCCGGCTTTCACCGACATGAGGACGATAATATCTTCAATCAGGGCCTTCAAATCCATCGGGATAAGTTCGAGGTCGTACGAGTCCGTCTCAATTTTGGAAAAATCCAGCAGGTCGTTGATGAGGGCGAGAAGAGACTCGGCGCTGAGCTGCAGCGTGCGTATAAACTCGGCCTGTTGCGCGGTAAGCGGGGAGGATTTGGCCAGGATGCCGGACAGGCCAAGAACAACATTCATCGGCGTGCGGATCTCGTGACTCATATTGGCCAGGAATTCGCTTTTGGCGATATTCGCCGCCTCCGCCTTGTCGCGCTCTTCGGTGAGCTGCCGCGCGTTTTCCTGAAAGACATGCAGGACGTTGGCCAGCTTGCCGATTTCATCATGATAATAGGGGATGCTGGGCATGCTGTAGGGTTCGCCCTGTGTGGCCTTGTAAAGGGCGTTGACCATGCCGTTGACGGGATTGATGACGCGCAGAATGATCACGCGCCAGCACCAGAAGCTGAGCATTAAAACACTGCCAAGCCAGAGAATATTGAAAATAATGGCCCGTTCCGCTTCATCGTTCAGTTCGTTGACAGCATCGCGGTTTACCTTCAGGACGGCGTCGTTCATGGCATGCAAGGAGTCAACCGCCTGAGACGCCAGCTCCAGCCACATGGCCGCATCGATGGGGTAAGTGGGGTGCGCGCCGTTGCGCGGCGACTGGTCGAAAATATCCTTGATCTGTTCGAAGGTAACGAAATAGTGCGTTTCCGCTTCTTTCATAACAGGAACGACTTTTTGGGCCCAGGCGCTGTAAGAGATGGCGCTGTTCGCAAGCTCCCAGCCATACTGGATCCGCCCCTGCCAGATCAGAAGATCCTGTTTCTCCTTTGCCGTGAGAAAGCGGTTTTGCGCGATGGCTTCGCCCAGGATGGCGTATTCGCGGCCCGCATGCTCCGTAATGTTCCAGATGAGATGTGAAAAGCGCATCTGGCGCGCGATGGCAGGGTTAAGAACGAGATAGGGTTTCGAATAAGCTTCAATAAGCTGATGAATATCAAGAATCAGCGTGGTGGTCTTTGCAAAAATACTGTCCGAAAGCCGGGGCGCCTTTTTATCGCCAGACTGGCTCAAGGCTGCATCCAACTCCTTGCGCATTCCGGACAAAGCGGAGCGGCTGCTGTTTACTTGCGCTATGACGGGCATCAATTTTTTGTTTTGAAGTTGCGCCAGCCGGTCCATGACCTCGTCAAGCGTTTGATCCGCCTGTTCTCGAACGCTGCGAAGCTCATCGCGCAACGGCTGCGACTGATCGGGAAGCGAATGGATCAGCGTCATGGATGCGCCGCGTTCGAGAGACAGGAATTTCTCCGTATCGAACATCAGGTTGGCAAGCGTGGCGCCTTTTTTCAAAAGCTGCGCCTGCCGGTGATTGAGCCAAGCGTTGTATACGCTCAGGGATACCTGCAATGCGATCAGTATATTCAGAATGCTGATGATGACGAGCAGCGTGGTACGAATAGAAAAATTCGGATTTTTCATCGCACGCTCTTTTCCGCAAGATTGAGGATGCGGTCCGAAATGGTCAGTCCGGATTCCCGCGTAGCGGAACCGTTGATGTAAAGATGGATGCGTTGATCCTTCTGCACAGCGAATTCGATCATGCCTTCCTTCTGTATAAAATGATCGATCGTGCTGACGGTCAGGATATTTTTGCCGCGAAGGGCGGGAAGCAGCCGGGCCAGTTCGTTCGCGCGCGAAGGAGTAATGAATGCCAGCTGGCAGTGAAAGAGATCGTCCATCTGGTAAATTTCGGTGATCTCGATGACATATTGCTGGGCTGTGCGCCCTTTCAGGGGATTAAGATAGCCATCAAACGGATCTCCGCCGTAAAGGCAGACATGAAGCTTATCGTCTGTAATGGCAGAATCCGGCCAGGTCGTAAACTTCAGCAGGTTATAGATCAGTCCTGCCTGGATTTTTTGTTCATAAAGCCTGATCGGCACAGCTTCCTGCGCCCGCGCCTCCATGGGGAGCCGCATGAAGATGACCGAGAACAGAAAGGCTATGATCGGAAGATAATTCCTTAGAACTGCCATGTGACCTTTCCAAAGAAGCTGGTGCCCTGTTCAGCGGCATTGTCGTCTGTCTCCGGACTGAATTCGCGACGGGAACCGCCGAACAGGTTCTGACCGACGAGATTCACATGCAAATTGTCCAGAACGCGCCAGCCCGCATTGATATCGACCCGGACATAGTCGTCCACATCATCGGCGGGCAGCCGTCCGACATAGTAAGCCATTGTGTCGAGCGTCCAGTTTTCGCTCAGATTCCAATAAGAACGGATATTCGCCTGGTGCTGGGGTGAGCGTTTTTCGGCAGTTTCCTGGCTCAGCCCCGCCACGGTCGGAGCATGCAGCAAAATATTCAGGTAGCTGTAAGCGGCCGAAAGCTTCCAGCCGTTCGTCACGCGCCAGCTTCCCGCCAGCTCTATGCCGTAAACATCCCCCGACATATCGTTTTCAGCGAGGAGGGGGAGGACGAGGTGCAACGGGTCGATTCCGTTGTTGACGGTGAAAGGCGTCAGCAGGGTGCTGCTGGCCAGCCGGTCGTAATCGTTATAGAACGCCGTCGTATCGATCGAAAGATTATTCGTAATGCTGTTGCGGTAGCCCAGTTCATAGGCGATGAGCTCTTCGGAATTGAAATCGTCGTTCTGTGTCAGGATGATTTCAGCAGGCAAAGAGCCGAAAAAGCTGCCCGGAGGCAACGTGATGTTCTGGATATTCAGATCGCGCTCGATCCGGCTGGGGGTCCGGACGGCGCGCGAAACCGATCCCCAGACGGTTTGCCTGTCGTCGGGCGTCCATTCCAGGCTGGCATTGGGCTGGATTTCAATGCCGGTGTAATCGTTGTGTTCGATTTTCGTGCCGACGGTCAGGTACCATTCATCGGGCGTCAGAGTGATTTTGTCCTGCGCGAACAGGCCGAAAAGATTTTGCGTCAGGCTGGCGGGGTTGAATTCGATCGCGTCCGATCCGCCGATATCGTCCATCGTCAGGCGGTAATTGCCGCCAAAGACAATTTCGTGGCGGCCCTGCGGGGAAAAATTGTACTGCGCATCGACATCGAGCATGGTGCGCCGGTCATGAAAGAGAATTTCCTTGCGGTTGGTGCAATCAAGGAAGGACTGAATCTTCAATGTCGCGCCATCGTCATACCGATGCCGCCAGAGCCCAAGGATGTTGCCGCCATTCGAACGGATCGTCTCTTCCCCGATGGAGGAATAGGGAGCGGTGAGCGAATACGATTGATGAAACTGATCGGTATCCGTGTGGTAAACGTCGCCATGGATGCTGACACGGTCCGCGGCGTCCCTGTCGCCCCAGTCCAGCCGGAAACCGCTGCGGTAATCCTGCCATTCATCGTGGTTCCGGCCGCCGGATGGCGTTTTGAGGTTGTCGCGGCTGAAACTCTTGACGTAAACGCGGTAATAACTGTCTTCACCCGTTTTCCCGCCATAGCGCGCTGTGACAAATCCGTTTTCGTAATTGCCCGCGCCTGCGCTGACCAAGCCGCCCTGGGTTTCCTTCGCGCTCTTGGTCAGGATGTTGATGACGCCGTTTACGGCATTCGCACCCCACAGGGCGCCGCCAGGGCCGCGGATGACTTCGATTCTGCTGACATCTTCCAGAGGCAAATCCTGCACCTCCCATAATGTGCTGGCGAAAAGCGGATTATAGACCGTGCGGCCATCGATCATAACCAGAATTTTATTGGCGGTGAGGCTGTTGAAACCCCGTATGCTGATCGCCCAGCTGTTGGAATCGGCCCGCGCGACATTCACCCCCGGCGCCAGGCGGAGCAGTTCCGGTACGGAGGTCAGCCCGGACCGGGCTATGTCTTCCTGGGTAATGACGTACACGGCGGCGGGCGCATCGGCGACATCTTCGACTTTTTTAGAGGCGGACAGCACCTGAGCGCTCAAAAGCTGCTCAGGGGCCAGATCGAAATAATCGTCCGTGGACGCCTGAGCCGTCAATGAAAAGACGGCGCAGGCGGTAAATAACATACTGAAGTATGAAGATTTTTGGAGGCATGAATTTTTTCCGTCTCTTGGTCCCATTCTCAATCCCTTTGTTTTGAATGCGTTTTTCAAAGGTTCGTGGGCGTAAAGCCTACCAGTTAAATTGCGGGGTGAAAAAACAGAAATTTTTAAAAGGAGCAGGAACTTTTTAGAAATCCGCAGAATCCTAAATGATATGACCCGGCGAGAGAGGGCATCCATTGTAATCATCGCCCAGCTCGATTTGTATCGTGGCATGGCCGATGCCGAAATGGTCCTGCAGCATCTTCGCAGTGGAGCGGATAAAAGCATCTCCTGGATGACCGTCCTTCATGATGAGGTGGACGGAGAGAGCCGTTTCAGTCGTGCTCATCGCCCAGATATGGAGATCATGAAGATCCATGACTCCCGGAACTGTTTTCAGGAAGCTTCTGACGGCGGATGGATCAATGTGCCTGGGAACGGCGTGCAAAGCGAGCCCCAGAGACTCCATCAGCAGGCCCCATGTCCCCAGGACGATGATCGCCGCGACGATCAGGCTGACTAAAGGATCGATCCAGGACGCCCCTGTGAACAGCACCAGCGCGCCCGCGACTACGACGCCCAGGGACACGGCGGCATCGGCGGCCATGTGCAGATAAGCACCCCGGACGTTGAGATCGTGTTTCTGTCTGCCCATGAACAGGAGGGCGGTTGCACCGTTGATCAGGACCCCCAGCGCGGCGACGGCCATGACTTCACCGCCAGCGACATCTTGCGGATTGGAAAAGCGCCAGACAGCTTCCCACGCAATGCCGCCGGTGACGACCAGCAACAGCATGGCGTTGGCCAGCGCCGCGAGGATGGAGGAGCTGCGTAAGCCATAGGTATATCGCTCTGTAGGCCCACGTTTAGCCAGCCAGGCGGCGCTCCAGGCCATAAATAAACCCAGAACGTCGCTGGCGTTGTGCCCGGCGTCGGCGAGCAGAGCGAGAGAGTTCGCCTTCAGGCCGTAGATGACTTCCGCCATGATGAACAGGCTGTTCAGCAGGATGCCGATGATGAAAGCGCGTCCTGTTGTATCGTGGTGGCTGTGACTGCAATGATCGTGATGATGCATTATTCGGCGAGGAGTTGGGGTTCTGCCACCTTCAGGGCAATCAACGGAGCGATCCTGTCGAACGCCTTGACAGTCAAATTCTGAAGGGCGGACTCCAGCCCGCTTGTAATCGCGGTGAGATCGTCGCCGGAAGGCACAGTATAATCGGACAAAACAAAGTCGGTCAGGATTTTTTCCTCCGGCAAGGCAACCAGGCTGAAGCGCACGGATGTATAGAGATCGGGAATGCCGCTGGCTTCGCCTTTATAGACAGGCTGGAATTCCATGATTTTAACGGCCAGCCGGTATTGCGCCGGAAGGCTGAGGTCCGGAGAGATGACAGTCGCGCCGGGCAGGTTCTGGCTGGCCGACCGGATCAGAAAATCTCCCATCAACTGATCGAGCGGCGCAGGCCATTTCGCGGCAGAATAATAATCGAGCCTGCGTCCCTTGTCCCAGTACAGCGCGATCCGGTCTGTGTCGAAGCCGGAAGGAACTTCCGGCGCAGGAATTTCCATGACGGCCGATATGGATTGTGGGCTGGGCTGGCTGTTGTCGGTAAATCGCGGGTGCAGGACATAGGTCGCCGGCGGGGGCTCGTTCGATTGCAGCGTCAGGCAGCCGGCCATTGGCAGGGTAAAAAAAGCCATGAAAAGGATATGAAAAAACCGGCTCATTTCTTGATCTCCACGCCCTTATAGGACGGCTGATAGATAACGCTTGACGGATTCTGTTTCAGTTTTTCCGCCACGGCGCGGATGGAACGGACCATTTCCTGTGTATCGCGGGTGGTGGCTGTGATCTGGCGCAAACCCTCGTCGGTAAATTTATTGATATTGCTCTCGTTCTTCACAATCAGGGTATTCAGCGCTTCCACGGTTTTGTCCAGCCGGTCGGCGGCACGGTTCATGCGTTCCATCGTCGTGCCGAACTGGTCGCTGGCATCAGAGACATTATGCAATGCCGACGAAAAAGCGGACACGTTTTCCGGCGTGAGAAGACCGTTCATGTCGCGTGTCAGATATTCGATATTGTCCAGAGATGCTTCCAGCGTCGCCATATTCTCCTCGGTCAGCAGGCTGTTCAGTTTGGTCGTGATATCCAGAACCTGCTTGTTGATGGAAGGGATGTCCTCGAACAGCTTGCTCAGTTGCGTGCCGCTGCCCTCAAGAACGGGATAGCGTTCTTCCGGAAGCCGTTTGGGCGGCGCCTGGTCGCCCGGCTCGGTGGTCAGCTGAATAAAGACAAGACCTGTGACGCCGAGCGTCGCGAGCGACGCCGTAGTGCCGGAACGGACAGGGGTGTTCTCGCTGACTTCAATGTCGACCTTGATCAGATCGTTACGTTCACCGGATATGCGTATTTTTAAAACCTTGCCGACCTGAACGCCTTTGTATTGCACATTCGCGCCCTGGTTCAGGCCGGTGACGGCATCGGTAAAATAGATCGTATAGCGGTCATAGTGCCGCGTATCGTGCGTTCCCGCCAGCCAGATCAGAAAGGCGATGCCGCCAGCGAGGCAGGCGCTGACAAACAGGCCAACGATGAAATAATGCGCGTTCCGTTCCATGAATTACCGTTTCCCCGTGGCTGTCCGCATACGCGGACCCTGAAAATATTCCTTTATCCACGGGTGACTGGACTTCAACATATCGTCAAGCGTGCCCGTTTCAACCTTTTTATCCACCAGCATGGCGATCCGGTCGCAGATGCCTGTCAGCGTGTCCAGATCGTGCGTGATGATCAGGACGCTCAGGTTCATGGCGTCGCGAAGCGAGGTGGTCAACTGATCGAATGCCGCCGCCGCGATGGGATCAAGACCTGCTGTCGGTTCGTCGAAGAACAGGATCTCAGGATCCAGCGCAAGGGCGCGGGCCAGCGCGGCGCGCTTTACCATTCCGCCCGATAACTGAGACGGGTATTTCTCCGCCGCTTCCGGTTTCAGGCCGACCATCTGCAGCTTCAGACGGGCCAGATCGTCTATTTCGCGGTCAGACAGGCCCGTATGTTCACGCAGGGGGAGGGCGACATTATCCAGAACCGTCAGGCCGGAGAACAGCGCGCCGTTCTGGAACAGCACGCCCCAGCGTTTCTGCATCTCAAGCTTCTCGTCGGCGGAAAGCTTCAGCATATCCGTGCCGTCGACCAGGACTTCGCCTTCTTTCGGAATGTTCAGGCCGAGAATGGTGCGGAGAAGGACGGATTTTCCCGATCCCGATCCGCCGACCAGCCCCAGAATCTCTCCCCGGTTCAGCGTCATGTCCAGATGATCGTGAACCGTCTGCGTGCCGAAACGATTTACCAGGCCTTTTACGACGATCAGGGGTTCCGCCATCTTTCAAAGCCCTACCTTGGCAAAGATGATGGAAAATATGGCGTCGGCCAGAATGACCATAAAGATCGACTGGACGACGGCAACGGTGGTCAGCTGCCCAACGCTCTCCGCCGATCCCGACACGCTCATGCCCTGATAGCAGCCGATGACAGCGATCAGGAAGGCGAATACCGGTGCCTTGACCATGCCGATGAAGAACATTCTGGGCGTCCCCACACTCTCTACCCGGAGCAGATACTGGTCAAGCGGGATATCCAGCAAGGCGGCGCACATCAGCGCGCCTCCGGCCAACCCTAGGATATCCGCCAGAAATGTCAGGGCGGGCAGGGTGAGAAGCAGAGCGATAACGCGCGGTAAAACCAGCACCTCGATCGGGTCGAGGCCGATGGTTTTCAGGGCATCAACTTCTTCACGCAGCTTCATGACGCCGATTTCGGCGGCAAAGGCGCTTCCTGACCTTCCCGCTACCATGATCGCGGTAATCAGAACCCCCATTTCCCGAAGAAGAGAAATGGTTGTCAGGTCGATGGTGAAGATATCCGCGCCGAATTTCTGAAGCTGTATGGAAGCCTGATAGGCAATGACCATCGTCATCAGAAAGGACAGAAGCCCGACAATGGGAAGGGCCCGCATTCCGGTCTCGTGAATATGGCGCACGATCGAGGTCATACGGAAATGGCGCGGATGCCGGAAATTTTTCAGCAAACGGATGAAGACCATGCCGATAAAAGAAAAAATCGCATACAGAAAACGCACCGTACTGTCAGTACGCGCACCAAGTGCGACGATCATTTCCATCAGAAAAAAAGGCCGCTTCGGGGCGCGCGGCCTATCCACATCCGGCGGCACAAAATCGACTAGGGCTTTTTGATGATCGTTCAGATATGCGCCCTGGTTTCCTATCAGCCGCTTGAGTTGCCGGGCTCCGGCGGTATCCAGTCGTCCGATCCCGCTGGCATCGACCACATAATTTTGTCCTTCCAGCGCAGCGAGCGTCCGGTCGATATCCCGTTCGATAGCGGGTGTGTTAAAAACGATCCATTCCCCGCTCGGAACGGCGACCATGCCGCGGTCATCGCGGCGAAGGTTAAGGAATCTGTCTGATCTGGTGCGGTCCATTATCCGTCCGGCGTTTTCGCGCTATAAACATAAGTCGGCTGTGTCTGGTTCATCTTTTACCCCTGTACAGCCGCCTGGCGCAAACCATATCATTCGAATTGTCTGTAAACCCACGCTTTAATTCAGGAAAACGCATCATGAAACGCATTCTGCTCAGTTCTCTGGCCGCCCTGGCTCTGTTCCTGCCTTCTGCAGGCCATGCCGCCGATACCTACAAACTTGACCCGAACCATACCAATATCCTGTGGCATGCCAACCATTTCGGATTTTCCAATCCCTCCGGACGTTTCGGGATCAAGGACGGTTCCGTGACCCTGGATGAAGCCAACCCGGCCAACAGCAAGGTGGATGTCGTCATCGATATCAAGGGCTTGGTCACCGGCATCGACAAGTTTAACGAGCATATCAAGAGCAAGGATTTTCTCGATGCGGATCAGTTCGATACGGCAAGCTTTAAAAGCACCAAAGTCGATGTGACGGGGAAAGATGCGGCGAAGGTTACGGGTGATTTTACCCTGCATGGCGTAACGAAACCGGTCGTGCTTGACGTCAAGCTGAACAAGATGGGCGAACATCCGATGAATCAAAAGAAAACAGCCGGGTTCACCGCCAGCACGGTCATCAAGCGTTCCGATTTCGGCATCTCCATGTATGTGCCGAATGTTTCGGACGAGGTGAAAATCGACATCGAGGCGGAAGCCAGCGTCGAGTAATCCTGCCAACGAATGTAAAACGTCATCCCTGTAGACACCGGGATGACGTTTTATTTTAGAGTTCTAAAAGCCTTCCACGTAGGCTACAATCGGCTTGAAAACGTCATCAGGATTAAGCTTTTAGCGGTTTCCCTTGTCTATTTTCTTGCATCAATCCGTCGTCTTTCGCGCCTCAAAGGATCGGGCCTATGGCTGATTTGTTCGGACAGACTTCCATTTTTGAAGATTCGAAAATCTCGATTGCATCGATTGCCGGGGCCGCCTTCGGATTTTCCCTTGTCCTGGCTGCCGTTTTTATCAACAGCAATAATGTCGGCGCGTTTTTCAGCCTTGAAGGGTTGATGATCGTCGTCGGCGGCACGCTGGCCGTTGCGTTCATGAGTTTTCAGGCCAATCATGTGCTGGAAGCCTTGGAAGGAATCGGGCTGATGTTCCGGAAAGGGGACGTGACGCACGAGAATCTGTTCCGGGATATGAAGGACATCATCTCCTGGGCGCGTATCGTGAAGGAAAAAGGTCTGCGCGGGCTTGAAAGCCAGGTGGAGGACCAGGGCATCAACGATCCGTTCGTCCGTTATGGCCTCGACATGGTGGTCAGCAACTATAGCCCCGAGGAAGTCCGCTCGATGATGGAAACGGCGGCCGAAGCCTATTACGAGCGGGATACGACCGCCTCCCGAGTCCTGATGGCGATGGCGAGTCATGCTCCTGCTTTCGGCATGGTGGGCACGCTGATCGGGATGGTGATCATGCTCGGCAATTTCAAGGGCGACATGTCCGGGATCGGGCAGGGCCTCGCGATTTCCCTGCTGGCGACCTTATACGGCGTTCTGACGGCGCGGATGATCTATATGCCCGCCGCGTCCAAGATCATGCAGAAGCAGGACAACCTGCGCTTCCGCAACCATCTGATTACCGAAGGCATGGTGATGCTGGTCGCCAACCGTTCCGCGCGGTACATCCAGGACCGCCTGAACAGCTTCCTGAAGCCCGGCCTTCATCACAAGGTTGAGGATATAACGTGAGTTTCAGCTACCGCCGCCGCCGCAGGCATGACGACCAGCATGTCGATGACTGGCTGATGACCTATGCGGATATGATCACGCTGCTGCTGTGCTTCTTTGCGATTTTCCTGTCCGTTTCCATTCCGAAAAAAGAGCAGTTCGAACAGGCGCGCCAGGAAGTGATGAAACAGTTCGCGGCGCAGGATGTGCTTGAAGGGAAATTCCCGCCGCGCCCTGAACAGCCGCAATCCACCAGCAACGACCCTTTCGACAAGCTGCCGTCCTTTATCGATAAATATAAGGGACAGGGCCTTGGCATGGGCAAGGTGGATGTGACCCGGGGCAAACGCATCATCACCATCGCGATGAGCAGCGCGCCGCTCTTTCCTGTCGGCACGGCGGATCTGAGCATCGAGGGGCAGCAGGTTCTGTCCGACGTTGCAGGCATCATCCAGGACAGGAAGTATGCGGATTACCGTGTCACCATCGAAGGGCATACAGACGATTCGCCGATCAATACGCCGCGTTTTCCCTCCAACTGGGAACTTTCGACGTCCCGGGCTGCTGCGGTGGTGCGTTTTCTGATAAGCCAGGGGGTGAGGCCGGACCGTCTTCGGGCGGCGGGTTATGCGGATGCTTTCCCGAAAGCGCCTAATCGAGATGCCGCAGGAAAATCAATCCCCGAAAACCAGGCCCTTAATCGCCGAGTCGTCGTCAAGCTGGAGAAAATACAGTCGGAAGACGAGGAATAGCACCTTCTCTCTTCCTATCGGGAGAGGGCAGGGCGAGGGGAACAAGAAGTCAGGGCCGAAGGCCTGTCTCAATACATTTGATTGGCGGGCTTCACCCGGCTTTTAAAGCCCCTCACCCCGGCCCTCTCCCTGCGGGAGAGGGAGAGTCGGACTGCCATCCACCACCCAGAGCCTTGTAAAGATCGACGGAAGCCTGAAGCATTTCCAGGCGAACGACAGCGTAGGAATCTTCCGTCTGCAACAGCTTGTCCTGAGCATCCAGCAGAGTCTGGAAGTCGATGGCGCCGGATTTATAGAGCTGGCGCGAAAGATCATAGGACTTGCGTGCCTGCTCGACGCCTTCGCTCAGGGCTTTTTCACGCGCCTGGGAAGCTTTCACGGCAGCTAAAGCATCTTCCACTTCCTGAAGGGAAACGAGAATAGCCTTACGATAATTTTCCAGCAATTCGGCCTGGCGCGCCTTGTTCAGCTGAAGCTGTCCGCTCAACCTTCCTCCGCTGAAGATCGGAGCGAGAAGGGACGAGGCCGCATCGACGGCGATCCCTACAGGCGCAGACATCGGATTCGCGAAGGCCGAGACGCCAGCACCCAGACTGATGGTTGGAAAGAATGCTGCGCGCGCGGCACGGACATCCGCGTTGGCTGCGGCCAAAGCCGCTTCCGCCGAACGGATATCGGGGCGGCGCTGCAAAAGCATGGAGGGCTGAAAGGGCGCCGCGACCGGAACAGTCAAGTTTTCCAGGCTGATTGCATCGACTTTCAGGGATTGGGGCGTAGCGCCCAGCAGGACGGCCAGCGCGTTTTCGGCGTTTTCCTCCTGCTGACGGACAGCGGCAAGCGAAGCCTCGGTGCTGGCCAGGGTCGTTTTCTCCTGCGCGACTTCCAGCGCGGAAGAGGCGCCTGCATTGAATCTGGCTTCGACGATTTTCAGGATATCGCGTGCGTTGTCCAGGTTCTGTTGCGCGATCCGTGCGCGTTCGCGCAGATTCAGCGTCAGGAAGTACGTATCGGCCACGTCGCCCATGACGACCAGGCCCAGAGCCTGACGATCGTAAATGCTGCCTGCGATATCGGCTTCTGCCGCCTCGACGCCCGCACGGTTCGCGCCGAACAAATCCAGTTCATAGGAAACATCGAGCCCAGCGTTCCAGCTGTTGTCGTTAGTGGCCTTGGTTCCGCCCTTGCGCGTATCGGTCCGGCTGACCGAGGCGTTCGCTGATGCGTCGACCGAGGGCAGGAGGGATGCGCCCGCAATCCGGGCGAGGGCGCGGGATTGCTCGATCCGGTGCAGCGCGGCGCGCAGATCGTTGTTTTCGACCAGAGCGCGGCCCATGAAATCGTTCAACTCGGTGCTGCCAAAGGCTTTCCACCAATCGGGAGCGATCGTCTCATCCTTCGCCGCATCGGCTTTCCATGCGGCAGGCATTTCCGTTTCCGGACGCTTGTCATCGGGTCCGAGGGCGCAACCGCTCAGCAACAGGGCAATCAGGCCGGCGGAAATCATCTTGGTCATTCTCTGTCTACTCCGAAGATAAAGCCACAACCGGATCGAGGCGGGAAGCCTTGCGTGCCGGAAGATAGCCGAATAAAAGACCGGTCATGACGGCGCAGGAAAACGCCAGAAGCCCCGGTCCGGGGGAAAATACCACGGTTACGCTGAAAAAAGAAAGAATCCATCCGGCCATCAGCCCGCAGGCTATGCCCAGCAGGCCGCCGATGATGCAAACCACCGCCGCTTCGGTGTTGAACTGGAGCATGATATCCCTGCGCCGCGCGCCGGTCGCCATGCGGATGCCGATTTCCCGCGTTCGCTCTGTCACACTGACTAGCATGATATTCATCACGCCAATCCCCCCGACCAGCAGGGAAATCGCTGCCACCGCGCCCAACAGAATGGTAAGTGTGTTCTGCGTTTCCGTTGCCATTTCCATGAGGGAGGCCATGTTGCGGATATTGAAATCCTCTGTCCGGTGCCGGGCCAGCAGGGCCTGCCGGATCGCTTCCTGGGTTTCATCAATAATATCAAGGTTCTTAACCTTGATCGTCATGCTGTTGATATAGGATTGCCCGAACAGACGGACAAGCCCGGTCGTCACGGGCACGAAGGCCGCATCGTCCTGGTCGCCGCCCCATCCCGTCGCGCCCTTGGCCGACAGGACACCGATCACTTCAAAGGGAATGTTTTTGACCAGCACGTACTGGCCGACGGGATTTTCGCCATCCGGGAAAAGGGTTTTGACGACCGTCTGCCCCAGGACAATGACAGGGGTATAGCTGGAGAGGTCGCGATCTGTAAAAAACTGCCCTTGCGCCAGCGGCCAGTCCCGCGCTTGCGGCATGCCTGTTCCCGTTCCGGTGACAGAGGTGGCGTAGTCCCGGTTGCCGAAGCGCAGGGTTTGCCGTCCCTGCCGCTCCGGCACCACCGTTTCGACATTGGGAATGGCGGTCAGCGCGTCCCCATCGGCGACGGTCAGCGTGGCAACATCACCGCTCGATCGCATGCCTTCTGCGCCGGGCCGGATCGACAGGAGGTTGGTGCCCATGGCGCTGATCTGGTCCAGCACCTTCTGCTTGCTGCCCTGGCCGATAGCGAGCATGGTAACAACCGCCGCTACGCCGATAATGATGCCCAGGAGGGTAAGGAGGGTACGGAACAGGTTAACCCTGAGCGCGCGAAAGGCCGTTCTCGTGGATTCTGAAAGTTCAGCGGAAAGCGAGATCGTATGATCTGTAGCCGTGTCCAGCGCCCTATGCTGTTCCACGGAAAGCGCCGATCCCTCAGGCGACGAATCTTCACTGATCCTGCCATCGCTGATGCGGATAATGCGTTTCGCGTTCATAGCCACGTTTTCGTCATGCGTGATCAGAATCACAGTGCGGCCTTCGGCATGGAGGCTTTTCAATAGGGTCATCACGTCTTGTCCGCTGCGGCTGTCCAGCGCGCCGGTCGGTTCGTCGGCCAATATGACCGGTGGATCGTTCACGAGGGCGCGTGCAATGGCGACACGTTGCTGTTGCCCGCCGGACAATTGTCCCGGCTTGTGCCCGGACCGCTCGCCCAGACCGAGTCGGGTCAGCAAGGATTGAGATCTCGTCAGTCTTTCCTGACGCGGTATTCCGGCATAGAGAGCCGGAATTTCGACGTTTTCACGGGCTGTGGCGGTGGTCAGAAGATTGTACCGCTGGAAAACGAAGCCGAAGGTATCCCGGCGCAAGGCTGCCAGCGCGTCGGGCTCCAATGCGGAAACATCCTGCCCCATGATCCGGTATGTGCCGCCGGTTGCACGGTCGAGGCAACCCAGAATATTCATCAATGTAGATTTGCCGGACCCGGATTGCCCCATGATAGCGACAAATTCGCCATGACCGATGGTCAGCGATACATCGTCGAGGGCGCGTACAACAGTATCGCCGCTACGATAAATACGGCCGATTTGTTCCAGCTGAAGCAAGGGTGTTGTCATAGTCTTGGGCCAAATCCGCCGCGGCGGTTATTTCTGCCGCCGGCTTGTTGCGATCCGGATGGGGTAGTTTGTTGTTCAATAGAGACTTTGTCGCTTTCAGAGAGTCCAGACCGTATTTCCGCTTCCGTCCGGCTTATCAGCCCGACATGTACAGTTTTCTTTTCTGCCGTTTTTCCATTCGCAAGGGTAATCTGATAGGCCTGTCCCGTGGCATCGTCCTGTTTGGCCAGACGGCGGCCCAGCGCCGTCGCAGGCAAGGCGAGCACATTCCGGGCGCTGCCCGCGACGAAATACATCTGTGTGCTCATTCCCGTCATCAGCTGTTTGTCCTTGTTATCCACGTCGACCAAGACGTTGTAGAGAACGACATCGTTGACCGTTTCAGGCGTCGGCAGGATCTGGCGCACACTGGCGTTCCAGCGTCTTTGCGATCCGAGGGTCGTGAAATAGACTGGCATGCCGACGGAAAGACGCGAGACGTCAGCCTCGGCGACCTGCGCGCGCGCTGTCATCACATCAAGATTTGCCAACTGGACAATCGTCGGGGCGGACTGGCTGGCATTGACGGTTTGTCCCTGCTTGGTGCTTTGGGCGACCACGGTTCCATCCATGGGCGCGTAGATTTTTGTGTAGCCAAGATTCGCCTGGTCGCCCTCAAGCGTCGATTTCTGTTCCTCCACCTGGGCCTGCAAGGCATCAAGCTGCGCTTCGGCGACGGAAAGCTGGGACTGGGTGATTTCAAGGGCATCGCGACTGACGGCTTTCGCCTTGAACAAGGCTTCGTTGCGGGCCTGTTGCTGCCGGGCCAGTCTGATCTGGGCATTTTGTTCGAGAATCTGGGCTTGCAGGGTTTTCAGCCGTGCCTGATCGGCCTCGACCTTGGCCTGATAGACCTGCGGATCGATTTCGGCTAATAATTGTCCTTTAGGGACATTGTCGCCAATCTCGACATAAAGCTTTTTAAGCTGACCGGACACCTGAGTGCCGACATCGACATATTCCTTCGGTTCCAGCTTGCCCTGGGCGGTCACAATATCCTCGATATCACCCCTGGCGACCGTAACCGTTGATGAAAGACCTGTCCCGCTATCGCTTTGAACCGCATACGATCGCAGGGCAACTAGTCCAGCAAGTGCCAAGATTACGAGGACAAAAGAGTATTTCCAAAGTTTCCAGGTCATTTTGCTCTCGTTCCATTCTGTACTTTTTAATACGGAAGCAATCACAGCTTCCTTCGCGCAAAACGCGAAATTAACTTTCATCGGCTGGAGGGATATTTTATAAAAAAAGAGGATGTTGCGAAGAAACGGAGACGGTTTTGCTGCGGAATCTGCCTGATCAGGGAAACCGGGAAAACACAGCACAAAATTGCCTTTGCGGAGGCGGTAGAGCGGGGGAAGTTTTACGCGGTCTCGATTGGAACGCTACGCCTCTGGGGCCTCCGGAGCGCTGGCCGTCCGAACTGAGGATGGCGGTTTCCATCTGTCTGGGGTCTGGAATGCCGGCGGCCGTCTGCTGGGGCGACAGTCAGACCGTCCTGCATAACGATTCCTGGCATAGATTGCTGGGCGGCGAACAGGCCGCGCCGTTAAAAAAAGTTTGGCAGCCCCAGTGGCGGGATGTCGGGGCTGCCGTCACGATCCTTTTGAATGAAGGAGAGGGCCGCACGGTCAGGGCTCTCGATCTGGAAAACAGCAGATACGATCTTTCCCTGGTGCCAGTGCGTGAAGAGGACGGACGTATTGGCGGCTTTATGCAGTTCCTGTCCGAATTCGTCGACCATCGTCTTTACGGGCAACTGGTCGAGGCGAAGGAAATCGCCGAAGCGGCTAATGTCGCCAAATCCGAATTCCTCGCCAATATGAGTCACGAGATCCGCACACCGCTGAATGCGGTTGTCGGGATTGCCGGACTGCTGAATCAGGCAAAAAATCTGGACGAACGCCAGAAGCAGCTGGTCACGACGCTGCATTCCAGTTCCAGCCAGTTGATGGAACTGATCAATGATGTGCTGGATTTTGCGCGGCTTGAGGAAAATGCCGTCCAGCTTGAGGAAACGGAATTCGACCTATTCGAGCTTGTACACCGCATGGCGGGGATTCTGGATGTGGAAGCACGCCAGAAAGGCCTGACCATGACGATGCGCTATGCGGCGGACATGGCGCGGCGGCATGTCGGCGATCCTTTGCGTATTCAGCAGATCCTAACGAATCTGCTTAGCAACGCGGTAAAGTTCACCGAGCAGGGCGGCATCATCGTATCCGTCAGCGGTCAGGAAATGCCCGGCTATACCAATGTCAGGATCGAGGTTTCGGATACGGGAATCGGTATCGAACCGGCGCGCCGGGAAAATATCTTTGAAAAATTCTCGCAAGGCAGCGCGTCGATGCAGCGCCAGTACGGCGGTTCGGGGCTTGGCCTGTCGATCTGCAAATCATTGACGGATCTGATGGGTGGGCAGATCGCCGTTTCCAGCGATCCGGGGAAAGGCTCCGTCTTTACCGTTATCATTCCTCTTAAAAAGATGCAGGCAGAAGCAGCGCCGGTTCCTGTCCAGGCGACTCCGGTTCCCATGATGGCTCACGATACCGCGCGCCAGCACCGCATCCTGATCGTCGAGGATCATCCGGACAATGTTCTGGTGGCGGCGACGCTGCTGGAGGAGCTGGGATACAATTATGACGTGGCCGTCAACGGGTTTGAGGCGCTGGAGAAATTTTCCTCGCGCAGCTACGCCATGATTTTCATGGATGTCCAGATGCCCGAAATCGACGGGCTCGAAACCACGCGGCGCATCCGCGCGATGGAGCGCGAGCGTCATACGAAGCAGGTGCCGATCGTCGCGATTACGGGACATGCCAGCGCCAAGGATCGGGAAAACTGCCTTCAGGCAGGGATGCAGGATTATCTGTCGAAGCCCTTCCGCATGGAAGATTTGCGGCGCATGCTGCATCAGTATGTGCGGGCGCGCCTGTCGCATTGATCCGCAGAATTTCAGGAGGCCAGTATTCTGACCACCGCTAGGATTTTCCTGCGCTCGTCCCGATCGGGCAGGGATTTGATCAGGGTGAATGCTTCCAGCGCCATCTTGTCGCCATGCATCAGCGCCATATCGTTTGAAACGGTTCCTGCCGCTCCGTGGAAGAAATAGCTGTGGGGCACCTTGAAGGTCATTTGCAGCTTATGGATATTTTCCGCGCTCAGCCGCGAAATTCCTTTCTCGTACTTCTGAATCTGCTGGAATGTCACGCCAAGCATTTTCGCGAGCGTTTTTTGCGACAGTCTTTTTTGCTCTCGCAGGACGCGAAGATTGGCGCCTATGACCTGATTGATATCCATGATGAATTTCCTCAACGGAAATCAATAGGCCACATATTTTCCCAAATAGCAATATTTCCATATCGGTTTCTTCCTTAATAATTCATGTTATGGATAGTTACTGGCTGAAAATGCAGTTCCGCGTTCACCCTGAGAAAAGCAAGGCCGGTCTCGCCCGCGCCGTGGGGCTGGAGCCGCCGGCGATCAGCAAGATACTGGCCGGGACGCGCCAGATCAAGGCGGCGGAATATAATGCAATGCGCCGTTATTTCGGGTTGCCGGTCGATGGCGAAGGCGGGGTTTTTACGCCTGGAGGCGCCGGAAAATCATACGTTCTGCAGCCGCTTCAGGAGCCGGGACATGCCGAGCGGGAAGACGCCTGGGTCATTCCGGCCAGCCTGATCGAGCGGCGCACCAGCGCCCCCGCCGAACAGATCAGGGTATTTCCGATTCAGGACAACAGCATGGTGCCCGATTTCAATCCGGGAGAGCATGTTCTTGTCGATCTGTCCGACCGCAAGCCTTCGCCTCCCGGCGTTTTTCTGGTTTCCGACGGAATCGGCCATATCGTGCGGCAGTGCCAGGTGTTGCCTAATACCAAGCCGCTGAAAGTGCGGCTGAAAGCCAGCAATAAAAACTATGAGACCTATGACGCGGCATTAGGCAAGACGGCTTTTATCGGCCGGGTGATCGCCAAACTGCAGTGGCTTTAAGATAAAAAAGGCAGCAAGAAAAAAGCGCCCGAAGGCGCTTTTTTTAATTCTTTTTGGAGGGAGGCATCTTCTTTTCCTCGAAGATGACATGCTCGCGCTTGATCGGGTCGTATTTGCGCAGCTTCAGCTTTTCTGTCGCGTTTTTTCCCTTCTTTTTGTAATAGCGGAAGCCGGTGCCTGCCGTGCTTTCCATGCGAACCATCGTCGCGACGCCCTTTTTGGCCATGGCCTTGAACCTTCTGTAATCCCGTTAAACAGGGCGGCACTTTACGGATCTGGCCGGAAAAGTCAAGAAATGGTTGGCGGGGCTGCAAAACACCCCCACCCAAACCGCGCCTTCGCGGTTTGGCCTCTCCCTTGGGAGAGGCAAAGGGATAAGCGCTCAATCCCTACTTCCTTACCTCTCCTTCGGGTGAGGGGTCGCCTAAAGTTAATGTTTTCGCCGCCCCTTACCTTTTTTGGGGCCTTTCCTGCCTTTGGGCGGCCCGCCGCGCTTTTTGTTCCTGTGGTCGCGGCGGGGTCCCCGGTGCTCCGGCAGGGTCAGTCTCAGGCCCGGAATATCCGCGCTGTCCTCGCCGACCAGGGAAAAAATCGTGCTGCCGGTCAGGGGGTCGGCCTCGGCGATGGTGACGGTCACGGAGGCGCCCATGCGGTAGACCCGCCCATGCCGCTCCCCGATCAGGGCGTGCTGGCGTTCGTCATGGACATAGAAATCGCGGGGCAGGGTGCTGATGGGGATTAACCCGTCCGCGCCGGTTTCATTCAGTTCGACGAACAAGCCGAAGCGCGTGGCGCCGGTGATGCGGCCCCGGAACTGCGCCCCGATCCGTTCCGACAGCCAGCCGGCGGTGAACCGGTCGACGGCGTTGCGCTCCGCCTCCATCGACTGGCGCTCGGTGTCCGAAATGTGCTGGCACATTTCATCCAGCCGGACTTCCTCGCCTTCGTCCAGCCCGCCGGGGCCGAGGCCATAGGCCCGGATCAGGCTACGGTGGACCAGCAGGTCGGCATAGCGGCGGATCGGCGACGTGAAATGGGCGTAGCGGTGCAGGGCCAGACCGAAATGGCCGACATTTTCCGGCGCGTAATGCGCCTGGCTCTGCGCGCGCAGGATCACTTCGCTGACCAGGTGGGAATAGGGGAGTTTCTCCGCCTGATGCAGGATATGGTTAATCTGCGCCGGCTTGACCGATTGCCCTTTCGGCAGGGGCAGGCCGAACGTCGCCAGGAAGTCCCGCGCCGAATCCAGCTTGGCGGGATCCGGTTTATCGTGAACGCGGTAGACGCAAGGGCTTTTGCGGTTCTCCAGCGCCTCCGCCGCTGCAACATTGGCGAGGATCATGAATTCCTCGATCAGCTTGTGCGAATCGAGCCGTTCACGCAGCGCCACGCCGGTCATGCGATTGTTTTTGTCGATGACGATCTTCCGTTCCGGCAGATCGAGGTCGAGCGCGCCGCGTTTTTCCCGCGCC